>JAIESE010000058.1 GCA_019746225.1 Alphaproteobacteria bacterium
GGATGGCATGGGGACACCAGCCGGATGTTCACGATTGGCAAGGTTGGCGTGCGGGCGAAAAAGCTCATCGATGTGACCTATGAGGCGATGATGCGTGGTATCGACGTGGTTCGACCGGGGGCGACGCTTGGAGATATTGGGTACGCGATTCAATCTTTTGCTGAAAAGGAAGGCTTCTCAGTCGTCCGTGATTTTTGTGGACATGGGGTGGGCAAAGTTTTTCATTCTGCTCCGAATGTGGTTCATTACGGTAAACAAGGCCAAGGTTTGGTCCTTAAAGAAGGGATGTTCTTTACCATTGAACCCATGATTAATGCGGGTCGTTATGAGGTTAAAATTCTGGCAGACGAATGGACTGCTGTGACGCGCGATAAGTCATTGTCAGCTCAGTTCGAGCATTCCTTAGGGGTGACGGCCGATGGTTACGAAATCTTCACGCTCTCCGGAGAATGAGCCAACCTATCTCGGGCACCGTGCTCGGCTGAGGGAAAGATTTGCGCAAGCCCAAGGCCTCGGTTTGGCCGATTATGAACTCCTCGAGCTGCTTCTCTTCCTTGCCCTTCCGCGAAGCGACACCAAACCGCTCGCTAAAGCGCTCCTCCAAAAATTCGGATCCCTTGCAGCTCTTCTAAAAGCAGAGAAGGGGCTCATCTTAGAAACACCTGGCGTAGGAGAGGGGGTGTTGCATGTTATCCAGCTCATGCAAGCTGTAATCGGTAAGGTTCTCCAACAGGAAATGATGAATAAGCCGGTTTTGGCCAGCTGCCAAAGTGTTCTCGATTATTGCCAAGCAACCATGGCCCACGACAAGCGGGAAACGGTGCGTCTCTTGTTCTTGGATCGGAAAAATCAGGTCATTGGGGATGAAGTTCAGCAAACAGGTACAGTTGACCATGCGCCTCTCTACCCCCGTGAAGTTGTCAAGCGCGCCCTTGATCTTGGCGCTTCTGCTCTCATTATTGTCCACAATCACCCCTCAGGGGATCCGACGCCTTCGCGCGCAGACATTGATATGACCCTCAAAGTCCAGCAAGCGGCCAGTTCTCTTGGCATTGAGGTCCACGATCATCTCATCATCGGCAAGGGGAGGCATAGTTCCCTGAAGTCCATGGGATTGATGTAGTGCTCTAGAGCCCAGCCTATGGCCAACTACTGACTCAAAACTTTGCTTCCGGTGTTCCCTTTCAAAAAGTTAGCTCTACTCCAGTTCTCGATTTTCTTTGATCTAACGGAGGTTTTGTTATGCATTACAACCATTGTCAATTTTAACTTAATCCCAATATAATAAATTCAAAATTGCATATTTAAAAATTTGAAAAAAGATAAATTATTGAATAGAGACTTGGCAATTTTATCTAGCCTGTGTATGGTCAAAGTGTCCTTGTATTAATAAAAAATGTACTAACAAAAAAAGGAAAAACAGTTATGAAAATCAAGAGTTTGATAAAATGTGCCGTCATTGTTTCTTGCGTTATTAATTTCGCTGAAACTGCGTGGGGATCAAGTGAAGAAACGAAAGAAGCTTCAGAAGTTGCTGCAGGTGCCTTAAGTCCAGTAAGCCAAGTGAAATCAATAGATCCTGAATTTCAGGACTTATCCAGTCTGGAAGCTAAAGATCTCGGGTCAGAGTATAAAGGGAAACTCATTGCTTTACAGCAGACTCCTCCGCCTGCCATCGAAGAACTTCGCCCAGATCTAAAAGGGACAGATGTTTTGCTCCTCATTGAGGCTTGCCAAACGAAAAATATCGACCCATTTGTGGCTTTTGTTAAGAGCAACGCAAAGCAAAAGGTTAAGACGTGGCTACAGAGTCTCATTGTTAAACCAGAAACAAACTATGAGCGGTATCTTGATAGTGGTGTAATATTCGATGCAGAAAGTGTACATGCTAAAACAAGTAGCAAGTTAGAATCTACAGGAGAATTTTTTGGTGCTCTTAACCGATACCTTGATACTTTAACCACTGCGAAGCTTTGCGAATATTGCCCATTTTCAGTGCCGGTAATTCAACAAGATGCGACCCACGTACTTCAGATATTGGTTAGTGTAGATGAGAAGGTGAAGCTGGCCCTTCGAGAAGCTTTGGGTGTTTGGGTTGATCACTTTAAAGTTTCTGCTAACACTGATTTTCTTAATTCGAATATATCATATGGAAAATCAGGCCAACCAAAATCCCGTAAAAAGGAAGATTTCAAAAAGGCCCTTCAAGCCGTAATTCGTTAAGTTGTGGATAAATCATGTTTGAAGACATGAAGTTTAAATACCTTAAGGAAACGCATAACAATCAACGACCATCTGCTTTTGCGGGTGGTCGTTTTTTTGTGTGTGAATCTATAGAAATTATCATAGACCACATGAAGCGTATGCGTTAGTCTGAGAACGTAAATTTTGAAAGTAGGATGGGGGGAGATAAACAACAGCCCTTTGACATTCCCATCTCGCTTCCTAAAATTTAGACGTCCAACTAAGAAAGCATTACACAAGAGGCACCTATGAGCGGTTCAGAAATTCAAAGACTCATTCAGTATTTAGGGAAATTGCCGGGTCTCGGTCCTCGCTCTGGCCGAAGGCTCGCCTTGCATTTGCTGAAGAAGCGGGAGCAGGTCATGCGTCCCCTTATCGAGGCATTGCAAACAGCAGAAGCCGCCATCAAAACCTGTCAGACCTGTTATGGGCTTGATACTCAAGATCCTTGCACCATTTGTACTGACCCGCGCCGCGATGGGGGTCTTTTGTGTGTGGTCCAAGATGTGGCGGATCTCTGGGCCTTGGAGCGCGCCAATGTCTTTCGGGGACGGTTTCATGTGTTGGGGGGTGTCTTGTCCGCCATAGATGGTATGGGGCCCAATCAGCTCACGATAGATGCCTTGATTGAGCGCGTTCAAAAAGCCGGTGTGAAGGAAGTTGTCTTGGCACTTAACGCCACCATTGATGGTCAAACAACCATCCATTATCTGATTGATCGCCTCCAGCCCTTAGGCGTTTCCTTATCCACCCTGGCTCATGGGGTGCCTATTGGGGGAGAGTTGGATTATCTAGATGATGGAACCCTCTCGACAGCCTTTACGGCAAGGCTTGTTGTTTAAGGCTTCGACAAGATATGAGGTGAGTGAGTTGGAGGAACTTACTCACCTCACAGGACACAACAATTATTGATTGTTATGTTTTGTTGCAATGATGACAGATGGCATAAATGATTGAGCAATTTCGGCGATAGCAGGCCGACGAAGTAAGTTCAAAGCATTTCCTTGAGGCATCGTTTCATAACTGTACAGGTTAGGGGCGAAAGTACCAGGTAAACTGTTCCCGATCTGCCTCGCTCTTTCAAATGAGCTTATGGCTGAAGAGGTTACTGGAATAACAAGTTTTCCTCCCTGGGTTAAAAGGGTTTCAAAATCGTTCCAAGCAGCTGCTCTGTGGATATGTTGATAGGTCATCCAGTCAATGATGATTGTATTAAAGTGCTCAGGGAAGAAATTTACGAGTTCGCTAAAATTAGCAGCTCCATGTTGTCCTGCATCATTGATATCACGATGATGAAAATTTTCAGGTGGTGGGTTTGGCACTCCGTTATTCATAAAATCTACAAAGTATGCGTTTTCTATGCCTTCAACACCTTGAACATTTTCATCCCATGGGCGACAGCCTATGATGAGCATTTCACCAGCGTTGTTCATTTCATCTTCCATTGCTATGGAAGTTCCAATCACAGACAAACCAATAAAAACATATTTAAACAACCTATTTAATAGCATTGCACGCCTCTTTAATTAATAGTTTATAAAACAGAATATTTAAAATGCAAAAATTGTTATATTTAAATACCTCTATAATTCACAAGTGGTATTTTTATTTTATAAATGCAAGTTTTATTTTTTACGTACAAGAGGAAAGAAACGAAAATTAATTCTATTAAATATGGTCCTGCAATAGAGCCTTAGCCGAACCACGTTTCAGAGGCGTCTGTTGAGACGCATGGGGTACCCAACCGGTCAGAGTGACGACATCAAAGGTTGCTTTAACGCGCCCATCCGCTACTCCATAACGTTCCTGATACAGCTCAACCATTCGCATTAAGAGGCGCCGGGACAGGGGCGCCTTGGATCGTTGGTAAAGAATGTTCGTTTCCCCCATGTTGCGCAAATCGTGAAGAAGAGCTAAGGGGTGGGGGTAAGTGACCTGAATGCGGTCATGATCCACCACAGGAAGGGCAAATCCTGCGCGTTGAAGCAAGGCGCCGGCCTCTTTGACGGATATCATTGGCGAAAGGCGCGGACTTACGCCGCCATGCAATTCAAGCTCTGCCGAATAAAAACAATCCCGTAGTTCAATCAAGGTTTCTCCGCCAAAAAGAGAAACCAGAAACAACCCATCAGGTTTCAAACAGTGAAAGGCTTGGGCCAGAAATCCCGGAAAATCATTGACCCAATGAAGGGAAAGAGCGCTGATGATAAGATCAATGGCATGCTTCGCAAAGGGTAAGGCTTCTTCATCAAGCACAACCTTTAAGGGGGAGGGTGAGTGACACACCATGGCTTCGCTGAGGTCTGTGGAAATAAGGGCGTTGGGCAGTATAGAGGCGAGCTGTCCTGTGTGCCCACCTAAATCCACAACCACAGGAAATGTTCGGCGGATCAGCTTGAGGCGGTTGCCCAAATCTTGACCAATACGATTTTTTAAAAACGCGTGCTGGGAAAACTTAAGAGAAGCACGATTCCGTCGAGACTTAAGGAGGACACGATCAAAGAGAAGCCCTGGGACATTCGTGAGTGGAGAAGGGATACCCATCTCCTTTTACTCAGGAAGGTCTTTCATAGGAACTCGGGTGCGACGGGCCAAATAGTAATAGAAGGCTGGTAAAACAAACAAGGTGAAGAGCGTACCAACCGACATACCCCCGACGATGACCCAACCAATTTGACGGCGGCTTTCATAACCAGCGCCTGTTGCAAGAGCAAGGGGCACTGCCCCTAAAACCATCGCGAACGTTGTCATTAAGATAGGCCGCAAGCGCATTCTTGAAGCCATAATGATGGCTGTGAGACGTTCTTTACCCTCGTCTCTTAGACGGTTTGCCACATCCACCATTAAAATACCATGTTTGGTTATTAACCCAATCAGGGTGACAAACCCAATCTGACTGTACAGGTTGATACTTCCATTTTCAATTAACGCGAGTGTTATGACAGCACCTGCGAGGGATAAGGGAACGCTGAGCATGATAATGAAAGGGTCAATCCAGCTTTCAAACTGAGCAGCCATTACAAAATAAATAAAGAAGAGAGCAAGCACGAAGATGAGGACGACGTTTTGGCTTTCACTCAAATACCGACGGGTTTCACCAGTCCAGTCAATTCGGGCATCCCTTGGGAGAATTTCCTTGGCGCTTTCTTTGACCTTTGTGATGCCTTCCATCAATCCAACGCCCGGTTTTAGTTTAAGAGAGAAAGACACGGAGCGCAGACGGTTGTAACGATAAATCTCCATTGGGTTTGTACGGGCATGAACCGTGACCAATTCCGCCAACGGAACAAGGGATTCTTGTTTGTCGCCGCCTTTGACAAATAAATTCGTGATGTCCTCAGGTGTTTGCTTGTTTACATCACTTACTTCAACCATGACATCATAAAGACGTCCTTCTTTCTTAAAATTTCCTGTTTTACGACCCCTAAGGAGGATTTCAATTGTATCCGCGATGGTTTCAGGCTCGATATTCAGAGAGGAAACGATTTCCCGGTTGATTGCAACAGTGTAATCTTGAGCATCCGCATGAATGTTGCTTAAAATAGCCTCGACAAAGGAATATTGGTGGAGTCGTCGAGATAGCGTCTCGGCAAGTTCACGAACTTCTCGATAGGTCTTGTTCGCTTGAACAACGAATTGAACCACATTGCTTTTATCGCCAGACACAGACCCGGTTTCAATTTTTGTATCAATCCCGGAAATGCCTTGGAGGCGAATTTTGAGATCATTTTCAATCTCTGCCGTCGTGCGTTTGCGGTTATCATCTAATTGGATAAAGATGTCGTAAGTGGGGTTGTTCACCGAAGTCACTCGACGGGTAATCTCCGGATAGGTTGCAAGAACCGCGTCAACTTCATTAACATATCGGTCGGTGTGTTCAAGAGTTGCCGTTTGGCTCGCTTGACCTTCGATTGAAATTTGCCCTTGATCTTCTCTTGGGAACATTTCACCAGGCAATGTATAATAGACAGCAAGCCCAAGTAAAGCAAAGGCGAGGCCAGAAAATATGACGGCCATACGTCGAGAAGCGACATCCATGAGGGAATGCAGGGCACGTGTATAAGCCTCTTCAATCCAGTCCAACCATATTCCAGCTTTAAAGATTTGATAGTTCGTGGTTGGAGGAAGATTATGATGCGGGTCGCGCTTGAGCATGCGGGCGCACATCATTGGGGATAGCGTTAAAGCTGCAAACCCGGAGATTAAGACAGCGCCAGCGAGTGTGAGGGCAAATTCTGTGAAGAACTTTCCGGTTTTACCTTTGGATAGGGCGATTGGCGCATACACAGCGACAAGGGTTAACGTCATGGCAATAATAGAGAAACTAATTTCACGAATACCGATCAGAGATGCTTTGAAGGTTTCCATACCATCTTCAATCCGTCGGTAGATATTTTCCAACACCACGATCGCATCATCCACTACCAATCCAATGGCAAGAACCATCGACAAAAGGGTAAACGTATTGATACTGAACCCTGCGAGATACATCAAGAAGAGGGCACCAATCAAAGAGACGGGTATGGTAACAAGGGGGATGATCGCAGCGCGCAAAGAGCGCAAAAATATAAATACCACAAGGATAACCAAAAAGATGGCCTCACCAATCGTCCAATACACCGCGTGAAGGGATTGTTCAATAAAGCGGGCTTTGTCAGAACCGACCTTCAAAGAAACACCATCTGGCAAGCGTTCTTCAATACGTGGAAGAGCTGCTTTAATATCGCGAGTAACCTCAATAGGGTTGGCAACGGATTGTTTGACGATACCGATACTGACGCCTAGTTTTCCATTAAATCGTGTTCTTGTCTTTTTGTCCTCTGCCGTTTCTTCTGCCTTGCCAATGTCTTTTAAGCGGACCAAGTGCTTGTCTTTACTGGAGACAACAAGATTTTCAAACTCTGTCGGTGTTTCAAGGTTGGCGAGTGTTGTTACAAGATATTGGCGCTCAGCAGTTACAATTTGCCCCGCTGGTTTCTCAAAATTTTGGCTGCGAATGGCTTTCATAACATCGGCAACTGTAAGATTGTAGGCTGCCAATTTCACAGGGTCTAACTTTAAGTACATTTTGTAAAGCCCGCCGCCTGCGATTTCAACACGGGCAACACCTGGGATGGCTTCAAACTCTTTCTTTAATTCATTTGTGGCATAGTCCCCCAATTCACTGGGAGACGTTTTATCGGACGTTAAAGCCAATGTCATTAAAGGCCGGTCTTCTGCACGCGCTTTAATGATGTTGGGTTCGTTCATTTCCTTGGGGAATTTATCCTTGGCCTTATTGAGGCGGTCTCGGACATCATTGGTTGCATCGTCAATACGGCGCTCCGGTGTGAATTCAAGGGTTATTTTGCTATCTTCCACACTGCTGGTTGATTCAGTAGAAACGATTCCATCAATACCTGCGACGGCTTCCTCAATAGGTCTTGTGACTGAATTCTCAATAATGTCAGGCCCGGCACCGGGTAGGGAGGCTTCGATTGTTAAGTAAGGTGTTTCGATCTTGGGGTCTTTTTGTAATGGGAGACGACTTCCTCCAACGACGCCCAAAGCAATCAGTATGAAGGTCATCACCCACGCAAATACGGGGCGTTGAATACAGACTTCAGATATTTTCATCGAGTTTCTCTAACTTCCCTTGAGTTTATTAACAATATAATCCCGTGATTTTCTAAAAAATGACTTTTCAGCTTCTATCTTTGTCGGAGCTTCAGCCTTTTGAACGCTTGGATTTTCATCCACCTTAGGTTCTTCAGTTGTTGGGGATTCTACCTTTAAAGTATCTGCCTTTGGTTCTTCTGGTTTTGAAGCATCTGGAGTAGGAGCTTCAACGTTAGGTGTTTCTGTTGGAGAAATTTCAACCTTAGGAGCTTCAGGCTTTACTTCTTCTGCAGGCGTTTCAATCATCGGTGCATCCACCTTTGGTTCTTCCTTTGGAGTTTCTACCTTAGGGGTTTCTTCCTTCGGAGCTTCCACCTTTGATTCTTCCTTCGGAGCTTCCACCTTTGATTCTTCCTTTGGAGTTTCTACCTTAGGGGTTTCTACCTTCGGAGCATCAACCTTTGGTTCTACCTTCGGAGCATCAACCTTTGGTTCTTCCTTTGGGGTTTCTACCTTCGGAGCATCAACTTTTGGAGTTTCAGCCTTAGCAGCTTCAGCCTTTGGTTCTTCTTTAGGCGTTTCAGCTTTAGGAGTCTCGCTTTTAGAGGCTTCTTTTGCTTCCCCTTCTCCTTCATCCAGAACTTCAACATCCCCTTCGCCCATGTTGGAGATTTTAACGGCTGTTCCTTCACCAAGTTTCAATTGGCCGGAGGTTACAACAATTTCGTCGGGACGAAGGCCGGCTGTGATTTCTGCCTGACCATTTTCTTTCGTTCCTGTAAGAACGCGTTTGCGCCCTGTCTTACCATTCGTGACAACCCAAACGTACTCAATATCCCCTTCACGACCCAGAGCTGATTCTGGGACTAAGAGAGCGTCGTTCTTGACGCCAATGATTACGCCAACGCTACCAAACAAACCGGTTTGAAGTTTGCCATCTTCATTGGGGATAGATGCGCGAACGGCGATACTATGGGTTTGGGGGTCAACGCGGGAATCGATCGCTTCAACGGTTGCTTGGAAGGTCTGATTTGGCATGCTGTCGAGCTTGACTTCAGCTGTTTGCCCAACGCCAATATCATGAATAAACTTTTCAGGAATTTTAAATTCGATTTTCATGGGATCAAAGTCAACGATCGTGACCAAGTCTTTTTGAGGGTCAACTGTGGCGCCTACGCTGACGTCAATCAAGCCAATTTTTCCATCAAATGGTGCATATATTGTGGATTTTGCGAGTTTCGCCTTGGCAACATCAACTTGGGCTTTGGCCATATTTAAACCACCGCGTTCTTGGTCATATTCAGTACCTCTACCCAACCCTTTGGTTTGAAGGGTTTCAAGGCGTCCGAATTTAACGACGCGATATTCAACGTCTGCTTCGGCCCTTTCTAACTCGGCTTTGAGTTCCTCATCTTCAAATTGAATCAACAGGTCCCCTTTTTTGACCATCGTTCCTTCTTTGAACCTAATTTCTTTAATGCGGCCTTGCATTTCAGCCTTCAAAGTGACGAATTGATCCGCACGGAGCTTCCCGACAGTCGTAATGCGTCTTGAAATGGTTCCTGGTTTAACGACGATGGCTTCAATGGAGATAACTTTGTCGGCTCTGTTTGCTTTGTCTGGATTTTCTAGGATGGATTGACATACTTTCTTAACGATTGGCGTTGCCATTTTTAAGCCAAACCATATGGCAAGAGCCCCCAAGAGCGCCCCGCCAATTAAGAAGGCGATTCTTTCACCGCTAAAGTTAAAAGGAGGTTTGGGCGCATTTAACTTAGTGAAGTCCATGATTTCATCCGTTTCATAGTATGGGTGAACATTTTTTCATATTTATAGCATAGGTTATAGAAATTAAGAATAAGTAAAATTGAGTTTTTCCGTACAAAAGCGGCATATTTAAATCGTAAGTATGCAGAAAGCTCTTAACTACTATTTAACTTACAGATATTATAATGATACTTAGTTGCTAGAGTATTTTTAAAGTAAATAGTTTTTATCTAAAATACAACGGCAAGATAGTGGAGGCAATATAACTGTACAGATTAGGAGGTGGCTTATGTCAAATACAAATAATACATTACTATATAAAGCGATTATGATGGGCGCATTAATGACGAACAGTGGTATTGCAGCTGAGGGGAATCATAAAGAAAAAGAAGGTGGGTTAAATGCAATAGATGTAGAACAAGCGTCAAGGTTGATTAATGATGAATTAGACGAACGTGAAAAGCAGAATGAGTTGAGAAGGCAGGCTTTAAAGCAGGTTCATTATATTGATTTAGAGAAGAAACCAAGTGATAAATCTGACAAAGACCCCATTGAGAAGGTTTTTGGTGTTTTAAAAAATGCTAGAAAATACTCAGGAAACGAGAAAATTCAATTGAAATTAAAGGTTCTGAATGCTTCTCCAAACCAATATAACGAGATACTCAAATTTATTAGTCGTGGCTATGATGATTATTTAGATCAAGGGGCGTCTGATATTATTTGTTATATAGATGAATATTATAAAGATGCTGAAGAGTACAAAAGCAAAAATGCTTTAGGTGATGAGGGTAAAGACAAAAGTGGCGGTAAGTGGAAATTAGGCGATAATCCTTGGAAAAAGACATCCTATTCTTTTCCAGCAGAGGCCACGTGTGACACCCCTGATCATAAGCATGGTGATACACCAGAGCATAAGCCCGGTCATGTTGAAGGGGATAAGCCTGGACATAAGCCCGGTCATGGTGAGGGGGATAAGCCTGGACATAAGCCCGGTCATGGCGAAGGGGATAAGCCTGGACATAAGCCCGGCGATGGTAAAGGGGATAAACCTGGACATAAGCCTGGTCATAAGCCTGGGGATACGCCTATAGAGAAGCCTGGGGATACACCAACAGAGAAGCCTGGGGATACACCAACAGAAAAGCCTGGGGATACACCAACAGAAAAGCCTGGGGATACACCAACAGAGAAGCCTGGGGATACACCAACAGAGAAGCCTGGGGATACACCAACAGAGAAGCCCGGGGATACTCCAACAGAGAAGCCTGGGGATACGCCAACAGAGAAGCCTGATGAAGGTAAGGAGAACGAAGGTGAAAATGTTAAGCCAAAGCTCCTTAAGAAAAAACCAGCAGCAGATGCAGAAGGGCTTAAAGGAAGAGATATGCGCAATATAGATGCTCTGATCCAAAATCTTGGTATAAGAGGAATGCCCGCATTCGGCCCAAATAGCTTGAACTTTAAGGGTATCTTTGATGATGTTAAACCCACAGAAGTAGTGCATTGGAGCAGTTCGGTTGTAAGGGGTGAAAAAAAGGATCCAGACACACTTCATTATGAGACCAATAATCTATCCACAAACCACACAAAGCATCCGTTAGTGAATGTGTTTTGTCGGAAAGGATTAAGTCAAGAACAGGGGCGTTAAAGCTAATAAAATATATGGATTTAAAGGATAATGAATTACCTCTCCTCTCTCAGGAGAGGTAATTCTTTTGGTTCAGTCTTAATGCATGAAAAAATGCCATATTAGGAATTCCATATTTCCTTAACTATTTGTGTCCTATAATTTATCTGGATACATTTATACTAAGGTAGGCTTCAATTTATGCAAGTGGACACGAAAGCTCTTATTGGTAAGCTTAACGCAACGTGCACCCGTGCGCTCCAAAGTGCTGCTGCCTTATGTATTTTAAAGAAAAATTATAATGTTGAATTAGAGCATTTTCTTTTGCGGCTATTCGAGGCAAATAATACGGATATCCAATTGGTTTTGCGACACTTTGAACTTGATATTGAAAGTATCAGAAAACAATTGGCGGCGACCGTGGATAAATTTCAAAGTGGTAACACAGCCCAAACGGCCTTATCTCCCCATATCTTAACGGCCCTTGAGGAAGCTTGGATGGTGTCATCCCTTCAGCTAGATGTTGAGGAAATTCGCTCAGGAACCATATTAATGGCCGTTTTGGACCTGGAAGCTTTGCGGGGGATTCTTCTTGAGAGCTGCCCGTTACTCCTTCGTCTCTCAAGGGATACCTACCGCGAGAACATGCGGGAGTTGTTGGCCAATAGTCCTGAAGCCAAAGAGAAGCCAAAGGCTGAAGGCTCTTCAAAGCGAGGTGTTGATTCATCAACCCAGCAGCCAGCGGCTGCATCCTCCGCTTTAGAACAATTTACCGTTGATATGACTGAGCAAGCTCGTTTGGGCAAGTTGGATCCCATTTATGGGAGGGATCGGGAGATTCGTCAATTAATTGACGTGCTATCGCGTCGTCGTCAGAACAATCCCATATTGGTTGGAGAAGCGGGTGTTGGAAAAACCGCCGTGGTGGAAGGGCTCGCTCAGAGAATTGCTTCAGGCGGTGTTCCCCCTTCCTTGAAAAATATTTCTCTACGATTGTTGGACGTAGGCCTTCTTCAAGCAGGTGCCAGCGTTAAAGGTGAGTTTGAGGAGCGTTTGAAAACACTGCTCGACGAAGTCAAAAACTCCCCAACGCCTATCGTGATGTTTATTGATGAAGCGCATACATTGATTGGGGCAGGCGGCCAAGCAGGTTTGGGAGATGCTGCTAATTTATTAAAACCCGCCCTTGCTCGAGGGGAGCTGCGCACCATAGCCGCTACGACTTGGGCGGAATATAAGCGCTATATTGAAAAGGATGCGGCTTTGACCCGCCGGTTTGAAGTTGTCAAAGTAGAAGAACCGTCCCCTGAAAAAGCATTGTCCATGCTGCGCTCCATCGCAGGGTCACTCGTCAAACATCATCACGTGACCATTTTGGATGAAGCCATTCAAGCGGCCGTGACCTTATCTCAACGATTTTTGACAGGCCGTCGCCTTCCTGATAAGGCGGTGAGTGTCCTTGATACGGCTTGTGCTCAAGTAGCGCTTGCCCATTCGGCTTTGCCTCAACCTCTGGAAGAGGCCCGCAATCAGCTTATTCTTCTGCAAATTGAAAAGGAAATGCTTCTTCGCGAAGATCACGGTGGAAATGAACATGAGCGTCGTTTGCAAGAAATTGAACAAGAGACAGATCAGGTGACCTTAAAAGCAGATGCTTTAGAAAGCCAATGGGGGCAATCTTCTGAAGTTGTTCAAAAAATTCAAGCAGTTCGAGACCAGTTAAATAATTTTGCTCTTGAGGACTTAGAAGGTGAAGAGGCGCGAAGTTTGCGAGAAGAAGTGAATAAACTTGAAAAGGTGTTGCGTGGTCAGGAGCTGGTGGGTCAATCCACCGGTCAAAGCTTGAGTCAGAGCCTGGTTCCCCATAGTGTGGATCGTCTCACGGTCGCCAAGGTTATTTCTGGATGGACCGGTATTCCCCTGGAGACAATGATCAACTTTGAGGAAGGATTAACGGTTGGTCAGCTTCGCCAAGCTCTAGAGAGGCGCATCATAGGCCAACCCCATGCGCTTGATATGATTGCGCGCCAAGTGGTGAGCTATCGGGCAGGGCTGTCGGATCCCACCAAACCCATGGGTGTCTTTCTCTTAGTGGGTCCTAGTGGCGTGGGCAAGACGGAAACGGCTCAAGCTTTGGCGGAGATTTTGAATGGTCATGAACGTCATCTGATCCGGATCAACATGTCTGAATTCCAAGAAGCCCACGCGGTTGCAACCTTGAAGGGCGCGCCTCCCGGTTATGTAGGCTACGGGAAGGGCGGTACGTTGACAGAGGCTGTGCGTCGAAATCCTTATAGCGTTATTTTGTTGGATGAAGTGGAAAAAGCCCATCCGGATGTCATGGAAATATTTTACCAAGTGTTTGATAAAGGGATGATTGAAGACAGTGAAGGGGTGGAAGTCGATTTCCGCAACACCTTGATCATCCTTACCTCTAACATTGGGGCGAACGATGCCAATGCCAATGAAAAGGATATATTAAAGGCATTGGAAAAGTATTTCCCCCACGCATTCTTGGCCAGGCTTACTGTGATTCCTTATTATCCATTAAGCCAGGATAATTTGACGAAGATTGTGAGGTTGAAACTTCAAGGGGTGGCTGCCCGCTTGTTCCAACAGCACCATGCGCGGCTCATCTATACGGACAAGGATATTGCGGAAATAGCTGCTCAATGCACCGATCCTCATCAAGGTGCAAGGTCCATTGATCATATTCTCACCCAACAAATCCTGCCCAAACTCTCCGAAAAGATTCTGGAAAGCCGTGGGCAGGGCTTGAAGGAATTGTCCCTGGGAGATTAAAGAGATATTGTTAAATTCGTAATCATTCGAGGTTTTCAATAAAATGTACATCATAATAAATTAACCCCTGAATCTAGAAGATTCAGGGGGATAATACTAATTAGAAGATTTGAGATCCCTTAATTAGGGTATGTTAACTGACAGCTAAACCACGGACCTTTTGCTGCTGTGGCGTCTGCTACTTTCTTAAAATTCATCTGGATGCGTCCGCCTTTAAAATCAGCTTTAACTGGACCACACGAGCCTTCCTGGAATTTTCCCATTGTTGCTCCTGGAGCATCAAATATCTTTATAGAGAAAGGAATTTCTTTGCCAGCTTCAACAAATATGGGTCTTCCTCGACGTGTTTGTATTTCTGAAGCTTGGCCGGGGGTAACGTGAGGTACGGGTTGGTAATGCTCAACTTCAAGTTTCGTTACATGAGTAATTGAGTTGGCTTCAAAAAAAGCTGCGAGAGTGGCTTGGGCAGCATTATCCATGCATCTGCCACCAGCACCCCATCTTTTGCAATGACCTCCCCCACCACCTCTTTGGCCTCCATGATGTCCGCGGCCCTTCCAGCCTCCTTCCGCAGGTGGTTGGGCGGCCTCAGTTCCTGTGCTGAATAGAAAAAGTCCTGCAAGTAGTGGTGTAAATAGGTGTTTCATAATGATCTCCATTCGATTAAAATATATTCCAAGATAATTATATGAGTGAACAACTTAAAGCTTTCTTAAGACACAAATCTAAGACTGTGAGTTTTATATTTGAATAAAGTTACCAAATAGTATAAAAGAATATTAATAATAAATCATGCAGAGGTTCCCCGTGCAAAAACTAAATAAAAAATACTTTTCATTTGTCTTCGCAAGTTTAATGTCAGTACTCATGTCCGCGATTATATCCCTATTTATCACGGTATATGAATTTGGCTTTGTAGATGATATTCTGTGGAAGTTCTTAAGTGCTTGGCAGTTTGCCTTGCCTGTTGCTTTTTTTGCGGCCCATCTTGTGTCACCTATCGTCAGAAAAATCACGCAGAAACTTGTTGAGGCGTGAAGCACCTTCAAGTTATGACACGTAATCCTCAATGAGCTTTAACAGCCGCTTATAGCGCTCTTTTGAGGGGGGATGTGTCTGTGAACCCTCTCCCACAATAACGTCTGTAAATAATTTTGCTGCATCATAGAGATTGTTCTTGGTGAAGTTACCGGATTGAATCATGGTATTCATCGCCCACTTATCGCATGCAAATTCCAGTTCGTAACACTCCCTTGGGGTCCGACCCTTATAGGAATCAAACTTTATATGGGCATATTCATGTAAGGTTGTCAGGATGAGTTGCGCAGGTGAGGCAGAGGCGATGAGCACTTCTTCTAGAAATATCTTTGTACCATCCAACGTAAAGGCCATGTTATTGATGTCTAAGCTATTGGTTATATGAACAATCTCTTGAGGAACACGCACTGAGCTCAAGTCTTTAAAAAAGACATCTATTTTTCTTTGATCAACGAACCACATGTATTCCATGACACGTACTCCATTTAGCTACACTATATAAGATAGTATTTTTTATTCAAATTTCATCTGGTATAGGGGGGAGTTTTAAAAAATTTTGATATTCTAAATAAACAAAATTAAAAAAGTTGAAAAATGACAAAATTATATCTATATGTAGTCTAGTACTAATCTTTATTAATCGAGGAAAAAATGTTAAACAAAATTGTAAATATAGTTAAAATGACAAAGCCTATTGCGGCGACCTTCTTTTTAGTAATGCTCGTAGGTTTTGATATGCCCGCAAGTTCTACAGAACGAGCTGGTGTTGTTCTTTTAAAGCAATATTGCGAAAATGATTGGGCAATTTTACTTGGCGAAAAAAATGGCACAACGAATGAGTGGAAAAGTGTTAACTTTCCGGCAGGTATTGCTCAAAATGGTGAAAAAAAGGATCTCCGAGATGCAGCAATTAGAGAAATGAAGGAAGAAACAGGTGGCCCACACTCACCCCTTAAAAACGTGACAAAAGACCAGTTATTCACTTCTTACCTTGAGTCTACAAACGCAAGCAGTAAGATTCGACTCTATTTCTTAGATGTTACACCTCTCGGAAATGTCGGAAAAGATTCATTAACAAAGGGTGTTAAAGCAGCCTTGAACAATCCGAATTTGAGCGGTGACTATAAAGAAGTCAGTGGGTATTGGGCGGTAGCTGTTCAAGACATCGTAAAAGCTGCAAAAAGAGTGAAAAACGGTGTCAATTCTGCAGGTAAACGTCGTTTTGAATCCCGTGGCAATAATACACAGTTGCAATTAGAATCTTATTACACACAAGCTCTTGCAGATCGTGTTGATGGTTTGTGTGAGATTCTTAAGAAAATAACAGGTATAGATTATAGTAAAGCTTAATTATATTGTCCTATGGGGCAAAGGTGCTTAGGCACGTTTAAGTTGAATAGGTCATCTATCATTTTTAAGATGACTTATTCAACATACCATATGAAATTTCTATATCAGCAGTTGTAACGGATCCTCGATCAATTCTTTAAATGCCGCCAAGAATCCTGCGCCTGTTGCACCATCAACAGCGCGGTGGTCAACGGAAAGCGTGCAGGTCATTAGGGTAGCAATTTGAATTTGTCCATCTTTAATAACGGGTCGTTGCTCGCCCTTACCAACGGCTAAAATACACGCTTGAGGTGGGTTAATGATGGCTCCAAAATGAGTGATGCCATACATGCCAAGGTTAGAGATGGTAAATGTCCCCCCTTGAAATTCTTCTGGCGCTAATTTCCCTGATCTTGCTTTTTCAGCTAATGTCTTCATTTGTCCTGATATTTGACGTAAAGATTTCTGATCGGCTGCCCGAATAATTGGTGTGATCAAACCGTCCTTAATGGCAACGGCAACCGCAATATCGGCCGACTGATATTGACGCAAAAAAGTTTCTTGCCAAGACACATTGGCTTCAGGGACCTTAAGGAGGGCCAGAGCCGTTGCCCGAATGATGAAATCATTAACGGAGATTTTCTCATCCTCAAGGCGTGCATTGAGATCACTGCGCAAGGCCAAAAGGGCATCTAACGTACAATCCGTTGTGAGGTAGAAGTGCGGGACTTGCTGTTTTGATTCGGTTAAGCGTTTAGCGGTCACCTTTCGGATATTGTTCAAAGGGAGATCGATATAACCAGACTCTCCATAAACGGGCGCAATCGTTGTTCCACCAGCTGGCTTCGGTGATTTCGTTGCACTTTCCACATCTAATTTAACGATGCGACCATGGGGGCCGGTGCCAGAAATGGTATGCAGATCCACATTCGTATGTTCAGCCAAACGTCGGGCAAGTGGGCTTGCAAACACTCTTTCGCCTGCATTTGTGGCTTTTTGAAGAGAAGTAGGCGTTGATTTTTCAGGGGCAGTTATTGAAATGACTTTTGAAGAAGGCGCATCAGCTGCTTTTGCCTCAGTAGGTTTTGCTTGTGGTGCAGCCGCTGCCTTATTGAGCGACGCTGCATCTTCTCCTTCTTCGAGAAGAAGGGCAATCACACTATTCACTGCAACTTGTTCAGTTCCTGCGGGAATAACAATGCGGCCCAAGGTGCCTTCATCGACCGCTTCAACCTCCATGGTGGCCTTATCGGTTTCAATTTCGGCCAAAACATCTCCAGCCTTAACGCTGTCCCCTTCTTTTTTCAGCCATTTAATGAGATTTCCTTCGGTCATTGTGGGGCTAAGTGCGGGCATTAAGATGCTAATCGGCATGTGGTCTTCCCTATTTGTAACAAACAGCTTTCGCTGCTGTGATGATTTTTCCGACATTTGGTAAGGCTAGTTTCTCTAAATTTGCCGCATAAGGCAAGGGGACATCTTCAGAG
The DNA here is from genome assembly GCA_019746225.1 of Alphaproteobacteria bacterium. Taxonomy (NCBI): domain Bacteria; kingdom Pseudomonadati; phylum Pseudomonadota; class Alphaproteobacteria; species Alphaproteobacteria bacterium. The sequence goes on from JAIESE010000058.1 coordinate 17,893, forward strand.
GCAACACGTAATGGGGGCGCATCCAAATAATCAAATGCTTTTTCACAAACTAAAGCGCATATTTCGGAGCCGATTCCTGCGAAAGGCCATCCTTCTTCCACGCTGACCAATCGGTTTGTGGATTGGACAGAGCGCAGAATTGTTTCCTCATCAAGGGGGCGAATGGTGCGCAAATCAATGACTTCCGCATCGATTCCTTCTTTGGCCAGTTCGTCTGCGGCTTCTAAAGCATACCCAACAGCGATTGAAAAGGCCGTGATGGTAAGGTCTTTACCGGGGCGAACCACGGCTGCTTTCCCCAGAGGAATCAAAAGATCTGAATCGTCAGGCACTTCAAAGGAGCGTCCATAGATCAACTCATTTTCTAAGAAAATGACTGGATTGGGATCGCGAATCGCGGACTTTAACAATCCTTTCGCATCAGCGGCAGAGTAGGGGGAGACAACCTTCAATCCTGGGCAATGGGCGTACCAGCTGGCAAAACATTGGGAGTGTTGAGCTCCCACCCGTGAGGCCGCGCCATTAGGGCCACGAAAAACGATTGGGCATCCCATCTGACCACCGGACATATACAGCGTCTTGGCGGCAGAATTAATGATTTGGTCAATGGCTTGCATGGAAAAGTTAAAGGTCATGAACTCAACGATGGGTTTCAACCCCAAGAAAGCCGCGCCTACTCCAAGTCCTGCAAATCCGTGTTCTGTGATGGGGGTATCCACAACGCGCTTGTTGCCGAATTCTTCCCATAAGCCTTGGCTTACCTTGTAGGCGCCATGGTATTCGGCCACTTCTTCTCCGATGAGAAAGACTGACTCATCCCGCCGCATTTCTTCCGCCATGGCGTCTCTCAAGGCTTCTCGAACCGTTAATGTTTGTGTCATTTTTATGGTATTCCTTTAGATCAATACATCTGTGTAGAGTTCGGCTGCATCTGGCTCTGGGGATTCTTGAGCAAAAGTTGCAGATTCAGCTACAATATCCCGCACCTCTTTTTCGATAACTTTAAGAGCGTCTTCGGTCGACAGTTTTTTCTTCAAAAGATAGGCTCGGAAAGTGTCGATAGGGTCATGTTCTTGACGAACCTTTTCAACCTCTTCTTTTGTTCGGTATTTTGCAGGGTCAGACATAGAGTGTCCGCGATAACGGTAAGTCTTGATGTGGAGAAGGGCAGGGCCCTTGCCAGATCGGGCATGCTCTAGGGCCCAGGCGCCAGCTTCTTGTACGGCAAACAAATCCATCCCATCAACCACGCGTCCTGGAATGTCATAGGGCTCACCCCGTTTATGGAACTCGCCATTGGCAGATCCTCGGGCAACAGAGGTTCCCATGGCGTATCCGTTATCTTCAACGATATAGACGACCGGGAGTTTCCATAAGGCTGCCATATTGAAAGACTCATAGACTTGGCCTTGGTTAACGCCGCCATCTCCCATATATGTCAAGCAAACGCCATTATCGCTTTTATATTTATGGGCAAACGCCATGCCGGTGCCAAGGGATACTTGGGAGCCGACAATGCCGTGTCCCCCAAAAAAATTCTTCTCGCGGCTAAACATGTGCATTGAGCCGCCCTTGCCCTTGGAATATCCCGAGGCGCGACCGGTTAATTCAGCCATAACGCCATTGGGGTCCATCCCACAGGCCAACATGTGTCCATGATCCCGATACCCAGTGATTACGGTGTCTTGAGGCTGGACGCAGCCCTGAAGGCCCACGATGACCGCTTCTTGGCCGATGTAGAGATGGCAGAAACCACCGATCAGGCCCATCCCATAGAGTTGGCCTGCGCGTTCTTCAAAACGACGGATCAACAGCATCTGTTCGTAACACTTGATCAGTTCAGCTGCAGACTGGTTCTTTTTACTCATTAGACCCTCTTTTGGATAAGGACTCTCGACTGCTTTTGCAGTCTGTAATTGTTCCGTCATACATTCCTACCTTAAGTATATCATACCCCATCCCTACAAAGTGTCCAGAGGGGGTATTGATTATTGTTCTTTCTTTCCTACCTGTTTTTTTCATTGGATGCAATTCCCCTTGTCACAATTTTGATCCTATTAAGGCGCAAACGATCCATTCGCTTTTTAGTATAATTTTGGATAAGTTAAGAGGAAGTGAAGAGGGTGAATTAGGTGAAGAACTTCTTCTCATTGTACAAATAGACTCTGTTTGACAAATGTAATTTACTCTTTTATATCTTTAAATCTATTCATCTTTATAAATTAGGTACGTGAAATGAAAAATCTCAGCAAGTTAATGCTCGTCGTTGGCACAATTGGAATAGGTCTTGCAGTTGAGGATGGCGAAAAGGTCCCGTTCACACCGGGTTTTGACATCTTAGTTTCCAAAAAAGGTTCTACAACCAATGACATAATGCTCGATGAAAAAGGGGTTCCCTTCACGCCTGTAATGGGAGATGGAACACCGGACTTCGTCACGCCTGTGATGGGATCCTCCCCTTGTTTTCTGGTCCCCCCTAAAGAATGGCGTCTTATGTATGCGGGGAATACACCTTATCATCCTGAAGGTTTAGAGGGATTTGAAGAGACAGAAGAACATCAAGTTGATGAAGAGAAAGAAGCAAGGTTTTTAACAGGTGGGTCCCCTCTAAACTTAAGCCCTGGAGTGGATTTAGCGCGAGAGTTATTCACGCCATCGACAGACGAAGAAATAAAAAAAAATAAGGAATGAATCAATGAAAAGAATAATGGCCATATTTTTAATCATTAACGCATTTTCAATATGTTACGCAGGTGAAGCTATTAAGAACGACATGGATTCTGATATGCGCTTTCTTGTTGAAATCAGTTCATCTGAGGGTGAAAAGGATAAGTCAGAGGAACTTTATAATGTGCCATTAACGCCTATGGTCTTTCGTTCTCACAAGCCAGTGAATCTGTGTGATGAAAGGCCAGAGGGCAAGGTTAATAAGAACGTGACTTTTTTAGATATAGTTCTCTTTGGAGACTATTCAAATGATGGAGAAGACACAGTGGAAACATCTGACGCTCCGGAGCCTGCAACAGCTCAAAAAGGTGAGGCAGATGATGTAAATCTGAAGAAATGTTGTCACATATTTTAAAGCAGAAGATTCTTTTGACAAATAAGATAATCTCTTTTATATCTCAAAAAGTTATCAATGATTTTACTAAAGGATTTATAAGAATGAAAAAAATAGTGTTGTTCCTGTTCGTGCTTTCAGCATTTTCTCTAAGCCATGCATCAGAAGAGAAAGCGAAGCCTGATGGAGTTGCTGCTTCAACAACGGCAGTGGTTGCAGACGATAAGAAAGAGGAAAAAAAGGATCAGGACTCAGAGCCAGATGCAACAACGTCAACTCCTGGAACAAATAAGAAGGGATGTTCTATTCTCTAAAATAGAATAGGGGACTCCCTTTATTGATGAAGAAATCGAACCAGGAGCAAAGAAAAGAACCTCTCCTGGTTATTTGATTGCAGAAGATAGATAAAGAAACCTCACGATTGTTGACCAACAATATTATTCACAAATATACGCAAACTACAAATTTCTTGACTCTATTCACCAATGTTCTTATAAATATCTGAAAAACAATTTTTATAAACTTTCTTTTCTCTTAATGAGGAAACTTCATTGCGATCTATTTTAGTATTATATATTTTGAATATATTGGTAACTTTTTCATCTAATGCGATGGAAGAAGAACGTCTAAGATGTGGTTCAGGAAAAAGCACACCCAAGATGGGGGTCAGTACACCCAGTTCAGTTTTCCAACTTCCTCCTTTAGCAAACATTATAGCTGCTGTTAAACAGTACGACCCTGATTATGCATTAGATAGGCGTCAACCAAGCGACCTAAAAGGTATCTATTTCCAGAAAGGCCAAACAAGGGAAACATTCTTTTCAGCTCTTCAAGCGGCTGTAAGAAATGGGTTGCTTCATCAACGTCAAGTTGAAGCGATTCAGTTCTATATTTCAAGTCTTGAACAGCCAAAACCGCCGAAAGCGTGGGTCCCATCTCCCCAAGCTGTCATCGATGCTTGTAATGAGGTAAACAAAGACAGCAAATTATGGAAGAAGCAAGAGGACGCAGTTCGCGAGGCTTATGAACGTTTCTTGAGGCACAAAAAACTGAATATTCTTGATGAAGAGCTTATGCGTTTTGATAATGGTAATGGAAAAGCCAGGCTTCATCGAAATCATCGCTTGGCTATTTTAAGCTATATTAAGGATTCATCTCTGGTTGCACAATGTCCTAAAAGTACTCCTTCAGCACAGGCACCTCAACAACAACTTCCTCTGCGAAAGCCATCTGGTGTAGATCCATCACCAGGTTCGCCCTGGAAAGCGATTCTTAAACGAGAGGCACCAAGCCAAGAAAAACCGAGTCCCGTTGCCGCTCCCTCTTTAGCCCCTAATGAATCATCTGATTCTGAGCAAGATTTGTCTTTGAGTTCCCATGTGCTCGCCAGGTATCTAGAGCTTGAATTTACAGAAGTTCAGAGCTTAATGAAGGCGTATTTTGCTAATGGCTATCCTGATCTTGGAAAGTGTCACGGTCCATCAGAAGAGTCACGAAGTCATGATACATCAGAAGAAGAGACGGAAGAAATTAAAGGGGAAGATGACATGATTACAGGTCTGGATTATGATGAATGGCTCTATTCTCATCCTCCTAAAACACCCCTTGACTTACACTGGGTGGATACCTTGCTTCATGATCCAACCGAAGGATCAGCATCGCAGAGAATCAAGACACCTCCTGAAAGTGAAGTGGAGGAGACTTCGTAAAATCGTCTTAAATTTTTCTCAACACAAGGGATGCGTTCGTGCCCCCAAATCCGAAGGAATTGGAAAGGACGATGTTGATGGGACGTTGTTTGGCTTTGTGAGGAACGAGATCCAGGTCGCCAAATCCTTCTGAGGGCTTGTCCAAGTTAAGGGTCGGAGGGGCAATTTGATCCCGGATGGCAAGGGCACAGAAGATGGCTTCAATGCTGCCAGCGGCTCCTAATAGATGCCCAATGGCTGACTTGGTGGAGGACATGGATACTTTCTTGAGATCATCTCCAAACAGGCGTTTCACGGCCGCAATTTCGACAGGGTCCCCAATAGGCGTCGAGGTGCCATGGGCATTGATGTAATCGATTTGATCAGGGGTAACGCCGGCATTCTTTAATGCTGCGCGCATCGCACGGAAACCGCCATTGCCATCCTCCGCAGGCGCGGTGAGGTGATAGGCGTCCCCGGACATGCCATAGCCAATAACTTCTGCGTAAATTTTGGCACCGCGCTTCTTAGCGTGCTCATATTCTTCCAATACAACGATCCCGGAACCTTCGCCCATGACAAAGCCGTCACGGCCTTCATCCCAAGGGCGGGAGGCCTTTTCAGGTGTATCATTATATTGTGTAGAAAGCGTTCGTGCGGCGGCAAATCCGGCCAACCCAATACGACAGACAGCAGCTTCCGTGCCGCCGGCAACCATGACGTCTGCATCCCCAAACATGATCATGCGGGAGGCATCTCCAATAGCATGAGCGCCAGTAGCACATGCCGTTACAACCGCGTGGTTGGGACCTTTAAAGCCGTATTTGATGGAAACGTGACCTGAGGCCAGGTTAATGAGGCAGGCGGGAATGAAGAAAGGGCTGACCCGGCGGGGGCCGCTTTCTTTTAAGACATGAGAGGTGCTTTCGATTTCAGGCAACCCACCAATACCGGAGCCGATCATGACACCGGTGCGTTCGCGAGATTCTTCATCTTCAGGCATCCATCCCGAATCTTCAACCGCTTGGGTCGCAGCAGCAACGGCGTACAAGATAAACTTGTCCACCTTGCGCTGATCTTTAGAAGACATGTACTTGTCGGCCTGAAACAAGCCAGGCCCGTCACCCTCAAGAACCATCCCGGCAATTTTGGCAGGCAGATCTGAGACGTCAAACGCTGTAATAGCTCGAATGCCTGATTGACCAGCAATTAGCTTTTTCCATGTTAATTCAGCTCCATCGGCCAAAGGGGAGACAACGCCAATACCGGTAATAACAACGCGACGAGTCATGTCTTTACTCTTCTTCTTAAGAATTCTTCCAGAACAAACTTTTACGCGTTGTTCGCTTCAATATAAGAGATAGCATCCTTAACGGTGCGGAGCTTTTCAGCAGCATCGTCTGGGATTGTGCAACCAAATTCTTCTTCAAATTCCATGATCAATTCAACTGTATCAAGGCTGTCAGCGCCGAGATCATCAATAAAGCTTGCATTTTCTGTTACTTTGCTTTGGTCAACATCGAGATGCTTAATGATGATTTCCTTTACGCGGGTTGCTACTTCAGACATTTTAATTCCTCTCTTTAATTTTATGCATAATTATAACTCGTTGTGCAAAATCTTCAATAGATAATGAACAATCTTGTCTCTAATTACCCTGTATTTTGACAAAATTCAAGCTTTCTCTGTCAGCTCATCAACATTCCCCCATTTATATGCAAGGTTTGCCCTGTAATATAGGCAGCTTCTGGGCTTGCTAGGAAAACGGCCCCAGAGGCAATTTCTTCAGGAGCGCCCATCCTGCCTTGAGGGATGGAGTTTAAGATCTTTTCTTTTATCGCATCGGAAAGAACGCCGGTCATGGAGGAAGTGATGAAGCCAGGGGCAATACAATTAATGGTAACCCCACGGCTTGCAACTTCTTGGGCCAAAGATTTGGACAAACCGATGAGTCCCGCCTTCGAGGCCGTATAATTGGCCTGCCCTGAATTGCCGGTCACCCCAACAACGGAGGTGATGTTGATAATGCGACCATGGCGGTTTTTCATCATGGATTTCAAAGCCGCGCGGCACAATCGGAAGGAGGATGTTAAGTTCACATCTAACACTTGATCCCAGTCTTCATCTTTCATGCGTATGGTCAAGCCATCGCGCGTAATGCCCGCATTGTTTACAAGAATGTCAACTTTGCCCATCAATTCTTCGGCTTTTGGGAAAAGAGCTTCAACGGCTTCAGCGTCGGATAAATTACAAGGCACAATATATATTTCATTTTTGCCGCCCGTTGCTTTTAATTCAGCGGCCAAGGCTTTCAAGGCATCTACCCGAGTGCCAGAAATCGCAATTGTTGCCCCTTGGGCATAGAAAGCCTTGGCAATCGCGCTGCCGATGCCACCAGAAGCGCCCGTTATAAGTGCTGTGAGATTGTTAAGTTGAAACATTTATTTTCCTTCTTATTTAATGATATTAAAGCGTCTTTAAAAACGCATCCATGTCCGCTGGCGTGTTTATGGAGCTTGCCTCGAGGCCTGGATCAATGCGTTTGATAAGACCTGTTAAGACTTTTCCAGCCCCAATTTCAATAACATTTGTGACACCAAGACTGCCTAAATTCAAGCCAATTTCACGCCAACGAACCCGTCCGGTGATTTGGTCAATGAGAAGGGAGCGAATGAGGCTCGTCTCTTTGATGGGCATCGCCGTGACATTTGACATAACAGGCTTTTGGGCTTCGTTCATTTGTGTTTCTTTTAAGGCAGGTGCCATGGCTCTGGCGGCAGGCTCCATGAGAGAGCAATGAAAAGGAGCACTCACCTCGAGTGGGATGGCCCGCTTTGCCCCACGCTCATTGGCAAGGGTGATTGCTCGATCAATTGCCCCTTTGTGACCACTCAACACAATTTGGCCTGGGGAGTTGTCATTGGCAATCACACAAACTTCGCCCAAGGCCGCATCATTGGCGAGGGCTTCAACTTCAAGAGCATCGAGTCCTAAGATGGCAGCCATTGCGCCGACACCTATCGGAACGGCTTCTTGCATCGCTTGTCCGCGCAACCGAAGCAGGCGAGCTGTGTCGGGGATGGAAAAGACGCCTGTTGCACATAAGGCTGTATATTCTCCAAGGGAGTGCCCGGCTAAATACGTACATAATGAAGAGAGAGGTTTTCCAAGTTCTGCTTCTAGGGTGCGGACAATGGCCATGCTCACAGCCATAATGGCAGGCTGAGCATTTTCCGTGAGGGTCAGGGTGTCTTGGGGGCCTTCTAGAATGAGCTTGCTGAATTTCTGTTGTAAGGCCTCATCAACCTCTTCAAACACCTGTCGTGCCGCTGGGAACGTTTCAACAAATTCTCGTCCCATGCCAACGACTTGAGAACCTTGTCCAGGAAAAGTAAATGATAGGGTCATTAAACATCCTATAGGTTTGGTTGACTAAATTTATTCTAATCCATTGTACTCTTTATACCAAGCCACTAAACGGGGGATGCCCACAGCAATAGGGGTGGTAGGGGCATAGCCGAAGTCATTTTGGGCGGCTGATATATTGGCTGCCGTTGCAGGAACATCGCCATCTTGGAGAGGCATGAAGTTCTTCACGGCCGTCATATCCATAGATTTTTCTAATAAACCAATAAAGTCCATAAGGGATTCGCTTTTGTTATTGCCTATATTATAGACGGGATGCATCTGATCATTTGCCACGGACGGTGTGTGCCCCAAAGCGCCAATGATGCCATCAACAATGTCATCTATATAGGTATAATCTCTTGCCATTTTGCCGTTATTGTAAACATCAATAGGCTCTCCCGCCATCATCGCTTTCATAAATTTAAATGCAGACATGTCAGGACGACCCCAAGGACCATAAACCGTGAAGAAGCGCAAACCCGTGACAGGCAGATTATATAAATAGTGGTAAGACTGGGCCATGAGCTCATTGGAGCGTTTTGTTGCCGCATACAAAGACATTGGCGAGTCAGTCCGTTGGCTTTCTGAAAAGGGCATATCCTTATTGGTTCCATAGACAGAAGATGTACTGGCATAGACCAAATGTTGGAAGCCCGGCTGGTAGCGACACAGCTCTAATATCACCATAAAACCCATGATATTACTTGTGATGTAAGGGAAGGGGTCAACCAGAGAGTATCGGACGCCTGCTTGGGCGGCGAGGTGGACGACCTGAAGGATGGGGGCATGAGCTTTCCAAACTTTTTCCATGGCGTCTCGATCGCTGATATCAATTTTGTGGAAATGAAAGTTAGGATACTCTTGCAGAATTTTAAGGCGATTTTCTTTTAGTTTGACATCATAGTAAGGGTTCACGTTGTCGATGCCAACAACAGTTTGCCCCTTTTTTAATAATGCAAGGCTTGTGTGAAACCCAATAAAGCCGGCAGCGCCAGTTACCAAAATTGCTGATGACATTCTTCTTAAGAACCCTTAAATGCATTAAAAATTTGCCGAATATTGAAAAAACTATAGGGGATTGTGGTCGTGAACTCAAGTAATTTGGCAGAACTTTTAGGGTTTATCAAAAAAATAGGGATATTAGGGCTAAGGTTCAGTCTTTGACGTTGACAGGAATTGGGGGGTAAAGCTAGCATTTACTTAACCACAATTTGCTTCATTCATAAAATACATTTCAGGAGCGGATCTATGGGCTTCTAGATCAGGTTGAAACGATGAGCGCAGATGTTCTTCAGGCATCTTGGGAAGATCTTATGGATGATATGTATGGGGGCGATGATTCTTTGAAAAAAGCCGTTTATGAATCTGCCATGATCGATTCTAAGGTGAGTGATTCTGCCCGGCGATGGTTGAAAAAGACCTATAAGGTAAAAGATGCGATTGCAGCGGATTGTTGAAAAGATCAAGGATCCGCTGCAAAGTGTTCGAAACTTACAATATTTTAATTGATGAAACAAATGAAAGGATAATTGTTATTTAAAAGGATGCGTTATGATATGTTGTGTTGGGGGTGTTTTCATAAACATATTAATACCATCTAGGACATATTGAATCGATAAAGCCGCAAGGATAATTCCAAAAACACGGCTGATCGCATTTGTTCCCGTAATGCCTAAGATTTTTGCAATAGGCTCCGATAGCCTCAAACAAACATAAGTAATGGACAAAACAAACAAAAGAACGAGAACAATTATTCCTTCATAGGAGTAGTACGTTTCAACGCCACGGGTTAGCAAAATGACAGTGGAGATAGAACCAGGATCTGCAATTAAGGGGATGGCCAGGGGAAATATTGAGATATCCTCTTTCTCTTCAGCTTCTTCATTTTCTGCACGTGTTGTCACCCCAATGCCAGAAGGTTGGGCCAATACCATGTTGAAGGCGGCTCTTAACAATAGCAGTCCTCCTGCAATATTAAAGGCAGCTTCAGATATACCCAAATAATCAAGAAGGTAATCACCCACGAACGCAAAAACTAAGAGGATGATTGCTGCAATAATGACACCTCGAAAAGCAATAATCTTTTTCTGGGCAAGGCTCTCTCGGTGCGTTAACCCAACAAATATCGGGATAATACCAATGGGATTAATCACTGCGAAAAGGGTTATAAAGATTTCCATTGCATATTGTATCATGGCTATATAATTTCCAAGGTTTTGCCGTGGTTTGAATTATCCTATCATATGCTTCCTAAGGTATGAACCATTAAATCGTTCGAAAATATTATGGTATCATAGAGATCTTGGGATAAATCAAGGACTCGCTGCGAAGTTTGCAGGTAGGAATTTCATATAGGATGGAGGGTATACTTGGTGAGTCATCGGGGAGACTCTTAAGGGGGATGTTTGGGCTTATTTATGCTGATATAGACCCTAAAACTAAAATCATTTGGGGAAACAGCATGAAACCCATTGCAAAATCTGTCAAACTTGGTATTATTTTTTGACAATCAAGTCCAATTTCAAAATTGGGGTGTAGCCAAGTGGTAAGGCAGCGGGTTTTGGTCCCGCCATTCCAGGGTTCGAATCCTTGCACCCCAGCCATCTTTTGAAATAAAAACAGTAATTATCCAACCAACTCAATCTGGAATTGATTTTCACCGACTACCTCGAATCGGATATTGCCGCCTAAATTTTGCGCTAGGGTGTTTGCAAAGTAAGGAACGATTGTTCCAGCAGATTGCTGTTTAAGAGACGTATGACCCGTCAACGCGTGCATGGCATCATCCCTCAATCGCGCCGTGGGTCCCTCAGCAACAATCTGAAGGTTCGGGTTCACTGTGAGAGTCCCTCCTCGTGGGAGGCCATCTGCTGCGGTTAATAACGCTGCCAGGATCAACCGGGCTGAGGGACCTTGGAGATCTTCCAGATTCTGGATTTTCCAGGCAACGCTAATTTTATTGTCGGGCCAATAGTTTTTTAACGCCTTTTCCAAATCTACCCCTGTGGGTTTGTTGTCCATGCCTGAAAAACCTGTAAGACAGCGAAAGAGCTCAAGTTTGGAGATTGTTGATTGGGAACTATAAGCTATGAGATCGCGTGTGGATAAATCTTGAGGGGTTTGCGCCAACATTTCTAACCCCATTGCAACTGCACTTGCAGGGGCGCTTAAATCATGACAAATTTTGGCGCACATCAAATGCATTAGGGTCATCTCTGATGTCATTTTAACCCCCCTATATTGATAGAAGTAACGTCAAAAATTAACACTCAATATCAACTTAATCAAATATTTTATTTTTATGCTGAATTCCTATTGACCTGACAAACAAGGTGTCATATTAGTTACTTATCCAGGCCCGGCGTGACGAATGTGTCCAGGCCATGGGTTTGTATTAATAATGTTAAATAATATTTAAGGAGTTTATTATGGTTCAAAATTTCGCACTCGCTGCCGTTCTTGTTATGTTTGCTGCTGTTCCAACACTAGCTGGAGCTGAAAAAGGCGCAGATCATAAAGGTGGCACAACAACGACAACAACGACAGCTACTGAAGCTTCTGCTACAGCACCAGCTGGTGGTGAAGCCGGTAATGCAGCAAAAGCTGGTTCAGCTGATGATAAGGCAGTAGCAGCTGAAACTC
>JAIESE010000059.1 GCA_019746225.1 Alphaproteobacteria bacterium
GCTCGAGAGAGTGAGCTATAAATCCTCTACAACACTGTGGATAATTATTATTAAGGAATAGTATGGCACAACATCAATCAGCATTGAAGAGGATTCGTCGGGATAAGAAGATAACCCTCCTCAATCATTCACGTCTCGCTCGTCTTCGCACTTTCATCAAAAAAGTCGAGGTAGCAATTGCTTCTGGCAACAAGAGCACAGCTCAAGCAGCTCTCAAGGAAGCTCAACCAGAGATTATGCGAGGAGTCACCAAAGGAGTCCTTCATCAAAATACGGCTTCACGTAAGATGTCACGACTTAATGCACGCGTTTCAAAGCTTGCATAACTAACTAAGGGCTTCTGACTTAAAACGTAGATAAAAATGGAAGTTATTATTCTTCCGTAGAAGACTTGTCGACTGTAACCAGGGTAAAGAACGAAAAATGGCAATGGCACAAGAAAACCTTGAAAAGCAGTGGGAGAATATTCAACCCCAACTTCTTGATGAATATGGGGAAGGTACCTATACAAGTTGGATCAAACCCTTAACTTTTATTGATATAAAAAATGGTTGTTTTCGCTTGGCAGCCCCTACCTCCTTTATGCGAGATTGGGTAAAAAACAATTATGCCACCCGTATGCAAACCCTTTTACAAGGGAAAAACGACAATAATTTTAAGCTAGACATTATTGTTGCTCCAGAGCAAAGCGCTCAAGAAACCTCCTCTCCAACCTCAGCTCTGGACGCCCCCGACATTGGATCAAATCTTGACCCTCGATTTACCTTTGACAATTTCGTGGTAGGAAAACCGAATGAACTTGCCCATGCAGCGGCCCTAAAAGTCGCTGAATCGGAGACTGTTGCTTTTAACCCCTTGTTTTTATATGGGGGGGTTGGCCTTGGCAAAACCCACCTTATGCATGCGATTGCTTGGCAAATTAAAAAATGCCATCCTAAAAGACGCGTTATTTATCTCTCCGCTGAAAAGTTTATGTATCAATTTGTGCGAGCCTTGCGTTTTAAGGATACAGTTTCTTTTAAAGAACAGTTTCGCTCTGTTGATGTTTTGATGATCGACGATGTCCAGTTTATTGGTGGAAAAGAATCAACTCAGGAAGAATTTTTCCATACTTTTAATGCTCTCGTTGATCAAAACAGACAAATCATTATCTCTGCAGATAAGTCTCCTTCCGATTTAGAAGGTATGGAGGAGCGTCTCAAATCACGGCTTGGGTGGGGACTTGTGGCTGATATTCATCCCACGACCTATGAATTGCGTCTCGGTATTCTTCAGGCTAAATCTGAACAAATTGGGGTGATTGTTCCTCAAAAGGTTTTAGAATTTTTAGCCTATAAAATTTCCTCAAACGTACGCGAACTTGAAGGAGCTTTAACCCGTGTTGTGGCCCACTCTACTCTTGTAGGCCGAGATATCACCCTTGATACGACTCATGAGGTTTTACGGGATCTCTTGCGGGCCAATGATCGCCGGGTCACCATCGACGAAATTCAAAAGAAGGTTGCCGAATACTATAGCATTCGCATCTCTGATATGCACTCCCCCCGTAGAGCGCGCACTGTAGCGCGTCCTCGTCAGGTGGCCATGTATCTTACCAAAGTTCTTACAACCCGTTCTCTGCCTGAAATTGGGAGAAAATTCGGTGGTCGTGATCATACCACTGTTTTACATGCAGTGAAAAAAATTGAAGAATTGATGGGCGAAGATAAAACTATATGCGAAGATATTGAATTACTTAGACGAACATTGGAGACTTAAGTATGATACCGGAAATTTTCCCCATTCCTAGCTATGATCCCCTTCACTTTGTCACGGAGAAAGCCGCTCTCCTGAAAGCATTAACCCACTGCCAAGGCGTTGTGGAACGGCGCAACACGGTGCCGATTTTGGCTCATATTCATATTGAAGCCCAAGGTAAAAAAGTCAAAATTACCGCTACGGACTTAGAAATTGCGTGCATCGAAACTCTCTCTGCCAACGTTCATACGAGCGGCCGAGCCACTGTTTCTGCCCAACTCCTTTTTGATGTGGTCAGAAAACTTCCCGATGGTGCCGAAATTGAACTAAAGGCTAATGAAGATGGAGGATCTCTTCATTTACAGTCTGGACGGTCTTCTTATAACTTTGCTTGTTTGCCTGCCTCTGAATTCCCTTTCATGACGACAGAAAATCTCTCCTGCACCTTTAAACTTCATGCAGCAGAGCTCTCTCAACTGATTGATAAAACACGTTTTTCCATGTCAACAGAAGAGACGCGTTATTATTTAAATGGGATTTGTTTCCATGCCACAGCTGATGGCTACCTTAGAGCCATTGCCACCGATGGTTTGCGCCTTGCCCAGGCTCAAGTTGAACTGCCTGAGGAAGCCAAGAGCATGCCTCAAGTTATTATTTCTCGGAAAACCATTAATGAAATTCGTAAGCTTATTGAAGAGGCGGCCGAAGAAGTCACTTTATCCTTTTCAGAAAATCAGGTGCGCTTCGTTGTGGGCAACTCTATCTTAATATCTCGCCTCATTGAAGGAAAATTCCCTGATTATGAAAAAGTGATCCCCGTTGGAAATGATAAAGTTATCGATCTCAATGCTCGCTCCTTTGCGGACAGTGTCGACCGGATATCCATCATGTCCACAGATAAATTACGTCCAGTAAAAATGCGTATTGGTAATTCTGTTCTAACCATGTCTGCCCACAGTACGGATACGGGAAACGCTGTAGAAGAACTCGAAGTGGCTTATAAGGGCGAGCCCCTTGATTTCGGCTTTAATGCACGCTATGTCTTGGATGTCACTCAACAAATTGCGAGCGGCACTTTGCAGTTTCTTGTGGGAGATGAAACCCAAGCTATCATCGCCAAGGATGCGAATGATAATTCTGCTCTTTATGTTTTGATGCCTATGCGCGTGTAAAAGGGAGCCGCAAGATTTCCATGGTTGTCATCCCCGTTCTCGAGGACAGGGAACCATCTTAACGGTTATCCCTGAGATCCTGAGTCCCTTTCGCTATGCTCAAGGTCTCAGGATGACAGCGCTTTGTATTTATTAGAGAAATGTCATCCTGAGGAGCCCTTTAGGGCGAACTCAGGATCTATTCAATAACATAGTGACACAGAAAGAAAAATTTTGTAATTTGGTCTAAAGAAAGGATTTTTAAGTTCATATTTAAAACGACACAGCCGCACTCTCTTCCCCTTGAAACTCCTTTAGGCTTAAGGGGGCTCTTTGAATTTCTCTCCCAATATCTAAACCCTCGTGTACTGGCCATCGGATGTATTGCCTACGCTAATGGAATCCCCCTCCTCCTAACCGCAAAAACTTTGGGAGTGTGGCTTGAAACCTTTGGCCTTAATTATACAACCATTGGATTCTTTGGTCTCTTGCACCTCCCCTACTCCCTTAAATTTTTATGGGCCCCTCTTTTAGACCATGTCCCTCTCCCTTATCTTAAGCGGTATTTGGGGCAACGGCGCAGCTGGCTTTGTGTCACCCAAGCTACAGCCATTTTCGGCCTCTTAGCCATGAGTTTTTTGGATCCTATAGAGAATCTCAAAACCTTTGTTACTTGCGGCTTTCTCGTCACCTTTTCTGCTGCCAGCCAGCACATCCTACTTCTCGCCTATCAAATGGAATCCTTAACCCCCGAGAATTGGGGCATCGGAGAGGGCATGAGTGTTTTTGCTTATCGCATGGCGATTCTCACAGGAGGTGCCGGCGCCCTTTACCTTGCGAGTTTTTTGTCCTGGCCAGAGGTTTATCTTCTCCTTTCAAGCCTTATGCTTGTTGGATTTATTGCTGTCCTGATCATCAAAGAACCCGAGTCCTTTTCATCCTTTCACAATCACCATCTTGTGAATTGGACCGAATGGCTTACATTTGCATTTATTGGCCCTTTTAAAAATTTTATGAGCCAAAAAGGTTGGCTTGCAATCCTTGTGTTTATGCTACTTTACCGATTGCCGGAAAACCTTTTGGCTATGATGCAAACCCTTTTTCTCCTGGATTTAGGCTTTACTTATGTGGAAATCAGCTCCGTCGCCAAAGTTTTTGGTCTTGGCGCCAGCATCTTAGGGAGTATTGTTGGGGGCTATGCCATTCGCCTTTATGGCTATAAGAAAACCCTTTTATGGGCGACTATCACCCATGGGCTTTCTTGTATTCTTTTTCTGCTACAACAAAAAATGGGCTCTAATCTTAGCTTTCTTTATTGCACGATTGGTATAGAGCATTTCTTTAGTGGGGTGGCCCTTACCGCCTTTTTCTCTTATCAACTCACCTGCTGTAGCCTCCAATTCGCAGCCACCCAGTTGGCTCTTTTGACCTCAATCGCAAGTCTTAGTCACACCCTCACAGCACCTCTCTCAGGCGCCCTGATCGATGAATTTGGGTGGACGCCGTATTTAGTCGTTGTTATTCTTGCCTCCATACCAGGAATCCTTTGTGTCAAATATATTCCTTATAATCGGCCATAGATAAATCTGATCCTGTAAAAAGTACTGTAAAAAGACTTGTAATTTAGAATTAATGAACGCGTATAGTCTGACAGTTCTTTCTACCAGATGTTTCCATACATGGGGAGGAGCAAAAATGATGCTCCGAGAATGGCATGCATGTATGAAACCAGGAGACTTTGTTTATAAAACGGATATCTATAGCTATTATAACAAATCACTCAACTCTCTCTGTGCTTTATGGACGAACAACTTTATGAAAGGAACATCACCATGCAACAAAAATTTCTCCGGACATTCGCGATATCAATCGTATTATTAGGAATACTTGGAACAATAGGCAACGCTCCAGCTAATGCCATGTATAGCGACGCGCTAGAAAAAGAAATAAGCGAAAATCATTGTGCGCAACTCGTTTGTAGACTAAATGATACTGGAACCTGGCACCACGGAGAACTGAGTGACGAACCAAGTTACAAAAGATACAAATGTAGCCGTTGTGCTCATGAACATCTGCGAATACCACACCACTACAGCGAACTCCGTACCCCATTATTTACAATAGAGAGAAGTGGAATTCAACCGAGAATTATACTAACGCATGATGACGATGCGTGCGGGCCACCACAACTAGGCTATGGGTATTATCATTACATGTGCAATAATCCTGATCTAACAGGCAATCTGAAACTGATTTGGGACAAAGCTGACTTACTGCACGAAGAACGGAAAGGCCATCGCTTAAGCTCTGAAACACAAATAATGTGGAGAGGAGGATTGGAATCACTCTGGGCCGCAGCATGGATCTTAGATCATTCCGAACCGGACCGTGATGGTGATTTTTTAAGCACTCCGGCAGAACTCACAAAGTATAGTTTCCCTGAGATAGTTTACGAATATAATACCGTATGCTACTGTTGTGGCCTTACTAAGCCTTGCGATAATAACTGTTACGGTTGTACTTTAATGTAAGTTTGAACAACGGTGTGTGTAAATTTAGACGGGCAGAGTATCCAAACCTGGATTTATGATTTGAAAAATCAGAGTATCTTGCACAATATTCGTACACACAAGTCCGAAGTCTGACGTACACATTAAAATTGGTTAGGTAGATTTTGAATGAATATACTCCATATAGTGCACGTTTATTGCTTAAACTGCCTTTTGTATAAATGTTCTCCTCCATGATTATCCTATGATTTTTTGCGTCGCTTTGTCTTGACAGGGATAGATAAATCTTCCCCTGGCCTTTCTTTCTCAAATCAGGTATCCTATCAAAAAAATAAACGGATAATTTCCATGCGTTGCCTAACCTTATGTACAGCCGAAACCTATGATCTTCATGGCTTAGCCTTGACCTTAGAGGATGTTGATTATATTAATTTTTACACCGATGCTCTCCATGCTTCCTATAAGGAATGGGATGTCTTTTTCTTCTCTTACGGGTGTGTTGCTTTTTGGAACGTTCCCTTAGAAGAAGAAGAAAAACTTCTCGAAACTCTTCAAACCTATTGTTCTAATCCTGTCACTTCGGTTTCTGAAGAATTTGAATATTCCTTTGCAAGCAAGCCGCGATTTTTCCAAGATAAAATTACCTTGGCCAAAACGCGTTCTCATGCCTTGCAAATGCTTGCTGTGTCCTATGGGCTCTCTCAGGCGGTTAAACTTTCTGCTTTTGAAAGTCGCATTGAGAGTACCATTGAGACCACAAAAACCATTCCCCAGGAATTAGCAGCTCGAGGGAAAATTTCCCTATCGCGAAAAGAAATCTCTCGGCGCATTGGCGCTCTTGTGATTGAGCGCAATTCGGTCAATTTGCATAGCGATATCCTGGACGCTCCTGTTTTTATTTGGGACCATCCTGAGTATGAGAATCTTTATACAATGACCATTAAAGACCTTGAGCTACATTCACGCACCGATGTGCTCAACCGCCGCCTGGACATCGTTAAGGAGCTCTTTGAGATGATGCGGGATGAGCTCAATAACCGCCACTCTACCATGCTAGAGACAATCATTGTCCTTCTTATTATGATTGAGGTGTTTTTAACACTTTCTATTCATGTTTTTCATTTAGTTTGATACCAGTGCGCCTTCTTCCAAAAGAAACAATGAAAAAGTAGATCTCGAAATAGCACTGACAAAACCACCACTATGGTTGTCATCCTCGCCTCCGCGCAGTAGTGTCCGGGGAAAATATAAATAGGGTATAGAAAAGGTAGAGCTGCTCTTAGTTTTCAGCTAAAATATG
>JAIESE010000060.1 GCA_019746225.1 Alphaproteobacteria bacterium
CTTGAATCATCCAAGCAACTTTCTTTTGGTTTTTACTCATGTTAGTCTGTTTCAACTTTCCCCGGACACTACTGCGCGAAGGCGGGGATCCAGAGAAACGTTGAGTAGAGAAATACTTGCAAGGACTAATGGCAAATATGGAAAAAAACTTACTTTGTTTCAAAGGATTTCTGGATCCCCGCCTTCGCGGGGATGACACAATGAAAGGAGAGTTTTGTTATTCCTTTAACTGTCCACCTTTAGCCCCTTTAGGGAGGTAGAAGCCTATGATTGTTGTCTTTGGTTCTCTTAATATGGATATGGTTATGCAGCTCGAAAAACTCCCGCGTCCAGGAGACACGGTGCTTTGTCCAAGTTATCAATTAATTCCAGGAGGTAAAGGAGGCAACCAAGCGGTTGCTGCTGCAAAGGCGGGGGCGCAAGTTAAACTGTTCAGTAAAATAGGTAATGATGAATTTGGACGGTTGATTTTAGAGTCTTTAAAGACGACTGGCATTGAGTTGATGGGGGTTGGGCAAAGTTCAAGTTTACCAACAGGGTGCGCAACTGTTTCTGTGGATGCCCATGGGGAAAACCAAATTACCGTTGCTACGGGCGCGAATTTAGAAAATCAAGAGTCGGAGATTCCGAATTTTCTGTTGGCCAAGGGGAATACCCTTTTGCTTCAAATGGAAACCTCTATTGAGGAAAATTGGAAACTCATCCGGCGCGCTAAAAAATATGGGACGCGGATTATTTTGAATCTAGCTCCTGCTCATTCGATCCCTCATGACATTCTTGATTCCTTGGACGTTTTGGTTATGAATCAAAGTGAAGCCGCTTATTTAGGGCTTCATTTAGGGTTTGATGTGATCTCGCCGACCATTGTTGCTAAGCGTGTGGCCGCCAATTATGATCTTATATGTATTGTAACCCTTGGAAAAGAAGGGGCTGTTGCGTGTACGCCTGAAGGTACATGGGAAGTAGGAGCCTTGCAAGTTGACGCGGTTGATACAACTGCGGCAGGGGACGCTTTTGTGGGCGTTCTTGCCGCAAACTTGGATGAGGGAACCGAGTTGCAACTTGCCCTTAAAAAAGCCGTCGTTGCCGGAGGACTTGCGTGTTTGACTAAAGGCGCTCAAGTGAGTCTTCCTTCTCAAAAGGACATTGAAGATAATCTCAAAAATATCTCCGTTCCTCGTCGTAGTGCCTAAATAAAATCAAAAAACGGAAGGGTCTTTTGCCAATGCTATGGAGCGAGCCTCCCCCCTATTATCCAGATTTAGAAAATCTTCTGTCCCAAGATGAGAGGGTGTTGATCAAAGCTCTATTGAGAGATTTAAAAGGTCTAAAGACCTCTACGTCTTCTATTGCTCACCAAGCCAAAACGTGGATTAAAGCTGTGCGCGCCCTTCCTATGGGGACTTTTAATATTCAACGGTTTATGCAAGCCTTCCCTTTAAGTGAGCCAGAGGGGCGTTCCTTAATGGCTCTCGCAGAAGCTTTCTTGCGCATTCCTGACTCTTATACCGCTGGTCTTCTTTTGGGAGATAAATTGTCTCAGTTTGATTGGCGTAAGGGAGGGCTCAAGGAAGATGCCGTGCTCAAAATTTCTCGATGGGGGCTTCAAACCGTTAGTGCCTTGCAAGACTCAGCCTTGGGGCCCGTAGTACAGCCTGTAAATTTAGCCATTTTTCGCGCTTTTATGCACATTTTAGGGCGTGAATTCATCGTGGGGCGAACCATTGAAGCCGCATCAAAACGCCGCCTTAAAACGCCACAAGACCGTTTTTCCTTTGATATGTTGGGAGAGGGGGCTCGCACGCCGTCTATGGCCAAGGCTTATAAACAATCCTATGCCCATGCTATTGAGGTTCTAGCGCGTCAAAAGGGAACGGGAAATTCACCTTATGAGAGGGACAGTATTTCCGTAAAGCTCTCCGCCCTTCATCCTCATTACGCCCTTTCCCATTACGATGAGGTCATGAAGGAGCTTCTCCCGGATTTGATTGAGTTGTGCAAGTGCGCACAAACAGCTGGAGTTGCGTTGACCATTGATGCGGAGGAAGCGGCTCGTCTTGAGCTATCTCTTGATTTGATTAAAGCTGTTTCTGAGACAAAAGAGCTGGGTCATTGGGATGGATTTGGCCTTGCGGTTCAAGCTTATCAAACCCGCGCACCCGCGGTGATTGAGTGGGTGCAAGAATTAGCTGAGACAACAAAAAAACCCCTTATGGTGCGTCTTGTGAAAGGAGCCTATTGGGATACGGAAATTAAAATTGCTCAGGTTGGAGGCTATCCTAATTATCCCGTTTTTACAAGAAAAGCCGCAACGGATCTTTCTTACCTTGCCTGTGCCCAGCAACTCCTAAAAGCCAAAGGCGTCCTTTATCCTCAATTTGCAACCCATAATGCCTATACGGTGGCAGCGGTCCTTGAGATGGCAGGGAATCGAACGGACATTGAATTTCAACGTTTGCAGGGGATGGGGGAAGAGCTACATACGGTTGTTCGTCATACTCAGCCCATCGCCGTCAGGGTGTATGCCCCCGTGGGAGATGATCGAGATCTACTCCCCTACCTGGTGCGTCGTCTTTTAGAGAATGGAGCAAATTCCTCTTTCGTCCATAAGATTTATGATTCAAAGGTGCCTCCAGAGAAGATCGCTGAGGATCCCCTGACGTTCTTTGAAACCCATGCTCCTGGCAAGCATCCCATGATTCCCCTTCCCAAAGATATCTATGGCCCTCACCGAGAAAACTCTCGAGGGTATGATCTGAATGACAGAAAAACCTTGCAAACTTTAAAAGCTGAGATTGAGAAAGCCAAAGGAGAGTATGGTACTCATAAGGAAAATACACTCAAAGATCTTGATAAGGCCTTGAACCAAGCCACAATTCATCAGATGGAGTGGGATGAAGTGCCAGCTTCTCAGCGAGCAGAAATTTTAAAGAGAACAGCGAATATCCTTGAAGAGAGGCGGGGACTTTTCTTGGGCCTTTTGATTGAAGAAGCGGGGAAAACGCTCCCTGATGCGGTGGCTGAGCTGCGGGAAGCGATGGATTTTTGCCGCTACTATGCTATCGAAGCCTTGAAACATTTTGAGGTGCCCCAAACTCTTCCAGGCCCCGCGGGAGAGCTTAATCAGCTCGTTCTTAGAGGACGGGGTGTATTTTCCTGCATCAGTCCCTGGAACTTTCCCTTGGCTATTTTTATGGGGCAAGTGACGGCGGCTCTTGTGGCAGGCAATGGGGTGATTGCAAAACCAGCAACAGCAACCCCCTTGATTGCTTGGCATGCCGTAAGAGCTCTCCATGAGGCGGGCGTGCCAAAGGAAATTCTGCATTTGCTTCATGGCTCTAGTAAAATTTTTGGAACACCTTTGATTGAAGATCAGCGTATCAGTGGTGTGGTATTTACCGGCTCCACATCTACAGCTCAAAGCATTCAGAAAATTCTCGCAGAAAGGGAAGGGCCCATTGTGCCGTTCATAGCAGAGACGGGCGGTCTTAATGCTATGATTGTGGACTCCTCGGCCTTGATTGAACAAGTGGTGGATGATGTGATTGTGTCTGCTTTTCAAAGTGCGGGGCAACGGTGCTCTGCTTTGAGAATTCTCTACCTTCAAGACGATATTTACGATCAAACCCTTTCTATGCTGCGGGAGGCGATGGAGAACCTGAGAGTGGGCGATCCTGCACTGCTTTCAACGGATGTAGGGCCCGTGATCAATGAGGAAGCGCGAGAGGAGATAGAGGCTTATGTAAAGCGTCATAAACCTTTAGCGCGCACGCCTCTTCCAAATTTGAAGGGGGGCTTTGTCGCCCCCTCTATTATTGAGATTAAAGGCATTGAGGCTCTTTCAAAGGAAGTTTTTGGCCCCATCCTTCATGTGGCCCGCTTTAAGGCCAGAGACCTTGTTGCGGTCATCACTGCCATCAATCACAAAGGGTATGGCTTGACCATGGGTCTTGAGAGCCGCATTGAAAGCACTATTGAGAAAGTGCGCACCAAAGCCAGTGTGGGGAACCTTTATGTGAATCGCACCATGATTGGCGCTGTGGTAGGTGTTCAACCTTTCGGTGGGGAAGGTCTTTCTGGCACGGGCCCCAAGGCCGGCGGTCCCTATTATCTGCCACGCTTTGCTGTAGAGCGGAGCTTCAGTTATAACACCATGGCCAGTGGCGGCAATGTGGCGCTGTTTAATTTAGAGGAAAACTAGAAAATCTTTACTTTCGATTATGTTTCTCCTTCCGCGTACGTTTTTACAAATAATAATCTTTTATATTAATCCCATTTTCTTTCATTCTTTCGAGTTGTTCTTTAGAAATAAGGTAAGGTTTTAGGTGCCGTTTAGTACTTTTCGAGAAAAGATCATCATTTTCCTTCATTATTTTAATGAACTCTTTTGACTTGTCTGATGTTTTTCCTGCTGAAAGTGTGAGTTCATTATAAAGGTACGCAGGGTGGCTTGAAAAAACAAACCAATCGAAATCGAGTATCTTTGGGGCAGCTGGCTCTTTTATCAGGTATATCTTATTATCCTTATGGTAGGCCCTTGCGTAATTCACTGGTTGCAAACCAGTATTCTGTAATCTTTTGTCGCTGATGCGTATGTTCCTTCTCGACAATGCATATTCCATGAAATAAATCTCCACAACTGAACCATCTGAAATATCTTTGTCTTTCAATGACCCTCCCTCAATAATTTCCATTTCTGTGTAAAGAACAGGCAATATTGCTATATTCCAAAAATTTGTTTGTTCAGCAGAGACGTATGTTACTGGCAAGTTTTGAGGAATATTTCCTGTGTTTTTACCTCTTAGAAAATGGTTATGATATAAACCTTCAGGAATAACTTTTGAGTTGATATCCGTCCCTTCATATAAGGTAATTTCCTTTAAATCAGGAGGAAGAGGACCAAAATAGACCCCATATATTTTGGGGAAAAAGTCTATAATTTCTAAATTACTCGAGCTTAATTCTTGTACGTGGGCTAATGCTTTAAGATAAGAGGGGATATCATATGATCTATAGCCGTACCTTGACTTTATGAATGTTCTAATGGCTATGTTAGAAACGTTGTAGAAAGGATGATTCAATGTAACGTTGTAGACTCTATTCTCTGCTCCTTCTCCAAGAGGACTTATTGTTTTATACAGACAGTCCAAAATTTCAGGATGATAGGCGTAATTAGGAAGGTTCTTCAGATAATCCTTTTCGCAAGGTTTTAAGGACTCCCTGTCTCCTTGTTCTTTATGACACTTAACCACGTTTTCCCATCCGGCTCTTATATTAGGAATAAGCTGTGGGTCTTTACAAGGGGTAGGGGGGCAGGTTGGTCCAGAATAAGGCGTAAGTGAGCTATTGCTGTGATGTGTCGTATTTTGATAAAGACCACATTGCAGTTTTGAAGGCTGGTCCACTTTATAGGAGTGAGGTTGATCAAAAGAAGAAGAGGTAAGTTGAGCGTCTACAGAGATGCAATTGCCTAGCAACAATAATAACAATAAAATCCCACCAAGCTTTTGTTTTCTTCGGCGCGGAGCCAGAAACTTCTGTGCATTCTCTTCCTTCATTTTTTTAAGGGATGTTTCATTATAATTTTGCAGGGATTGATCCGTCTCTTCTATAAATTTAGACACCGAAGAAACCAGTTCAGAGTATGTTGGTTGCGTCTTATTGTTTTCTAATGGAGAGAGAAGAGCTTCTTTTAATTCTAAAAGATTGTCTATTTTTTTGGTAACTCGAGTAATTGCGGTTCTATATTTTAACCCTGTTCTATAATGATGCTGGGTCTTGGGATCTCGTTTTAGTTTTTTTGAGACATTTTTTCTGCGTGGAAGAGATTGATAGGTTTTTTTGCTATAAAAGTTAGCTAAACCAAAATACTCATTTTTTTTATCTGTAAGACGAGTGATTTGGTTGCCGATATCTTCCGAAGTTAAGTTATCTTCCATTCCATAAGTTGCAGGGCTTAGAAAGACTAGGAAAAAGAAGAGATAAATGGAAAATATCCGCATAAAACACCCATAAAAAAACTTAACTTTAATTTACGTGAGTTTGAAAATTTGATCAAGATAATGTGCTCACAAGCTTAGGGGCGATACTATGAATAATTTATGAGGAAACTAGAGTTTTTTTACCTCTCCCACAACGGAGAGAGGTGATCCTATCACAACTGATAAATCAGCTTCTGTCATTAAAAAAGATTGAAATTTTTCATGAGGTGTCCCTGCTCACAAGCTTTCCATTTCGGTGGTTTGATTGTAGAATAGGTTCCAAATAATAAAGAAAACGAGGGAAAAATGACAAAACCAAGTGTTGCGATTGTTTATCATTCAGGATACGGGCATACAAAAAAATTAGCTGAATCTGTTTTGGAAGGTGTTCAAGAAAGTAAAAAGGCGACAGGCATACTCATTTCCGTAGAGAATGTTGATTCCCACTGGGATGATCTTGATCATGCAACGGCCATCATTTTTGGAGCTCCCACCTATATGGGCTCTGTCTCAGCCGGATTTTGGATTTTTGCTGAAAAAACCTCAAAAAGATGGACGGAAATGAAATGGAAAGACAAACTCGCCGCTGCATTTATTAATTCCGGCTCACAAAATGGCGATAAACTTCAAAGTCTCCATGCCATGTTTAATTTATCTCAGCAGCATGGGATGATTTGGGTTGGTCTTGGACTGATGCCAGGCAATAATAGCTCCACAGCTTCAATAGAAGATCTTAACAGGTTAGGTTCCTTTGGGGGTGCTTTTGCGCAATCCAACGCAGATGAAGGTCCGGAGACAGCGCCTCCAAAATCAGATAGACTCACGGCCAAACATTTAGGTCAAAGGGTTGCTGAAATCTCTGCCAGATGGGAAGCTGGGAAGCAATAGTTTTGAAAGAGGAGAGATTATTCTTTCATTTCTATCATAATTTCATTTCGTCGCAGAAAAGGGAGTGTCCAGGGCGGATTATAAAAGGCAAAGATAGGCTCACCTAAAGTGT
>JAIESE010000061.1 GCA_019746225.1 Alphaproteobacteria bacterium
TTAGGAATATTGTGCGAGATGTTGGAAAAAATTTCATTGCTCTTGAGGGTCCCAAAGAAGATTAACATTAAGTTAATTTTTATGGTTTTAAGAGGCTGCGTCAAGAGGTCGCGTCCAGCTCATTTTCAAAATAGATCAGCATTATTGCCTGAGACGGTCTTGATATAGAGAAGAAGTTGATGAATTTCAAATGCTTATCGAAATATGAAAGGGGGAGTTGGCTTTAATATTTATTTTGCCTCGTCCCCAATAGACCTAGTCAGCCACGGTCAGCGCGTAACTTCCGGGGGCATCATCAAGAATGCTTTCTTTAGAGATTCCCCGCGCAGGAACGGTTCCATTCCCATAAGCATCTAGCCACTGACGCCATACTTCCCACCAGGATCCCTCATGCTTTTTCGCAGATTTGAACCATGCGTCTGGATCGCTTGATAACTTATCATTCGTCCAGTAGTGGTACTTTTGGCGGCTTGGGTGATTGAAAACCCCAGCCACATGGCCTGAGGCGGTCAATATGAACTTCTTTGAAGTTGATTTTGCCATTTGTGTTATGGGATAAACGGATTTCCAAGGAGCTATATGGTCATCATGAGCGGCCATGACAAAGAGTGGTGTCGATATTTTTCCCAAGTCCACAGGCACATCAGCAATTGACATACTGCCCGGTTCCATCAGACGGTTTTCCACGACGACATCTCTCAAGAAGGTCATGTGCATTTTCGCAGGCATGCGCAAGGCATCACAATTCCAGTAAAGCATATCAAAGGGGAACGGTTCACGACCCATAAGATAGTTATTCACATACGAAGACCAGATCAGGTCATTGGCACGCAGTAAGTTAAAGGCTTGGACCATATATTGTCCTTCAAGATATCCTTTTTTCTGAACATGTTCTTCCAATTTTCGTTGTTGGTGTTCACATCGATATATGCCCATTTCGTCCGCTTTATCAAAGTCAAAAGGTGTTGCGAGGATGGTTGCGGATGCGATCGGGTTTTCCTTTGCTTTTTTCAAATAAACCATTAAGAGACTCAGGAGCGTGCCGCCATTACAATATCCGACAGTGTTCACCTTTTTTTCGCCTGTGATCTTACAAACCTGATCGATCGCTGTCTTGACCCCTTCTAGGGTGTAATCAGTCAACGTCTTTTGGGCATGGCGCTCATCAGGATTGACCCAGGATATAGCAAAAACCGACAGGCCTGACTCAAGCGCCCAGCGAATGAAAGAATTTTCCGCTTTAAGATCAAAGATATAATATTTATTGATCCACGGTGGTATAATGAGCATGGGCGTTTTCGCGACGCGTTTAGTCAAAGGTTCATATTGAATCAACTGAAACAGATCGTTTTGAAAAACCACCTTTCCGGGTGTTGTTGCCAGGTCCTTTCCCAACTTGAAAGCCTTCGTGTCTGTCATTCGCTTATGCCATTGGCCGTTGCCTGCATCTTCTAAGTATTTCTGAAAGCCACGAACAAGATTATTTCCAGAAGTTGCGAACGTTTCTTGCAAAACAGTTGGGTTTGTTAATGGAAAGTTGGTTGGAGATAGGGCATCAATCACATGAGATATGTAAAACATCAACTTACGTTGTGTAATGGGATCAAGCCCCTCAATACTGCTGGCAGCATCTTTCAGAAATTTAGCATTTAAGAGATAGGCCTGTTGGAGCAAAGAAAAGAAGGGGTTATCCTCCCATTCAGCATCTAAAAAGCGTTTGTCATCCTTACCAGGTTTTACGTTTATTTTGGACAATTTTCCTTGAACTCTGTCCATTGTGGATTGGAGGAGCTCTTGAAACTCTTCTAAATATTGAGTTTGTAACTCAGAGATCTTTTCAGGCTTTTTGGAAATTTTTATCATCGCTTCTGAAAATGTATGGGACATGACCTCTGGGTTAAAGACAGCATTTCCGATGCCTGTGGGCATCCCCAGCTTTTCCATGTTCTCAGTCATTTTCTTATTCGCTTCAGCAGCAACCTTTTTCCAAGTTTTTTGCCATTCCGCCGGAGAGGACGGTATTTTTCCTATATCAGGTGTGCCAGGCATCCCGAGCTTTTCCATATTCTCAGCCATTTTCTTGGCGGCTTCATCAGCCGTCTTTTTCCAAGTCTTTTGCCATTCCGCAGGAGACGATGGTATTTTTCCGGTACCTGTTAGGCCAGGCATGCC
>JAIESE010000062.1 GCA_019746225.1 Alphaproteobacteria bacterium
TGTCGAACTCTTTCTTTACTGATTTTTAACTGTCTTCCAAGATCTTCTAACGTTGCGGGTTGCTCAGCTAAGCGCCGGACCGTAATAATCATCCGTTCTCTCGGGCTTAAGTAATGCATCGCTCCTTGAATCCATAACCGTCGTACACTGT
This sequence comes from Alphaproteobacteria bacterium, assembly GCA_019746225.1. Lineage (NCBI taxonomy): Bacteria > Pseudomonadati > Pseudomonadota > Alphaproteobacteria > Alphaproteobacteria bacterium. The sequence continues at coordinate 152 of JAIESE010000062.1, forward strand.
CGTCAAGGGTAATCAAGGCAGCAATTTCAGGATCAGGGTGCTGGTCCGCTAAGGCATATATCCAATCATCCGCACCGGACTCATTCATGGGTTGACTCAATGACATATCATGGCTGGACAGGCGGTTTTCCATATCTTCCACATCGTGAAGAGGAACTTGCAACGTTACCGCAATATTATCACGCTCTTCCATTGTCATTTGATCCGTGCTCATCTTGGATAATTGCGCTTTCAGCCGTCTTAAATTAAAAAACAGCTGTTTTTGAGAAGATGTGGAACCTGTGCGAACAATGGACCAATTACGCAATATATATTCTTGAATGTAGGAGCGAATCCACCATCTCGCGTAGGTTGAAAAGCGTACGTCACGAGCCGGATCAAAGCGCTCCGCCGCACACATTAATCCCAGATGACCTTCTTGAATGAGATCTGATAGAGAAATGCCATAGTGACGAAACCGAATCGCCGTACTAACCACCAGACGCATATAGGCTTGAACGAGCAAATGAAGGGCCTTTTCATCCTGTCTCTCATGCCATGCCAATGCAAGTTTTTGCTCTTCTTCTTTCTCAAGAAGAGGCTGCTCCATCAATTGACGGATATACTCCACGTCAGCATGTTTCGTTGTTGAACCTGATGCAAAATGTTTCATTCTTCCCCGCACTTTTTTGGATAGGACAAAGCGCCTATCATACCTCATGGTAAAGGCATGAGCGTAAACATCTAGTTAAGGAACGTTCCTCAAGAAAGCTTGAAAAAGCTAACAGATTCTTAATTTAATCTTACGTTATCCATTTTTTGATATGATAAAGCTGAACGGTCCCGCTTTCTTTATATGGAAAAGTAAATGGCTCAATTGCAAAAGCTTCTTGGTTTTGGCTCTCGATGGCAGATGCAACTTGTATGCTTGTCCATATTAATGATTTTTGCGCACCTTCTTCTGAAAATACTGCCCTTCCCCTCCTTGGGAAGCATCCCCCTTGAGAACTACCCCCTTATATTTGTGATAACAGTGGGAGGATTGCCCTTGCTTGCCCAGATTCTCCTTAAAGTCAAAAGGGGCGATTTTGGGGCTGATGTCCTGGCTGCAATTGCGCTCATTACGGCAGCCCTTCTCGACCAGTACCTCGCAGCCACCTTAATTATCTTGATGTTGGCCAGTGGGCAGGCTCTGGAAACTTATGCCTTGGGAAAAGCTTCTTCTGTCCTGAAAGCCCTGGCGGATCGGATGCCGTCCACGGCGCATTTAAAAGAAGGAGAGACTATTCGGGAAATTAATCTTAACGACATTAAAATCGGAGATCAAATCGCTGTTTTTCCCCATGAAGTGAGCCCCGTGGATGGCGTCGTTTATGAGGGTCAGGGTAAAATGGATGAATCTTATCTCACGGGCGAGCCTTATCAACTGGCCAAAGCTCCAGGGACCACCATCCTTTCCGGAGCGATCAATGGGGAAACCATGCTTATCGTCCAAGCAGAGAAATTACCTGTCGATTCGCGATATAACAAAATTGTCGAAGTCATGACCGAAAGCCAACAGAAGCGACCAACCTTACGTCGTCTTGGAGATCAGGTTGGGGCGGTTTTTGTGCCCATCGCTTTGGGGTTTGCAGGCTTGGCTTGGGTCTTATCCGGAGATCCGATGCGATTCCTGTCCGTTTTGGTCATTGCCACCCCTTGCCCGCTCTTGATTGCAATTCCGATCACCATCATCAGTGCCATCTCTATGGCCGCACGGCAAGGTATTATCATCAAAGATCCTGTAGCCTTAGAGCGGCTCCCAACTTGTCGAACAGCGATATTTGATAAAACGGGCACCTTAACTTACGGAAAGCCAGAGCTCATCAATGCCTTTATTGCACCTGGATTTGAAGAAATGCGCGTGCTGCAGTTGGCCTCAAGCCTTGAAAAATACTCCAAACATCCTTTGGCTCAAGGGTTCATCAAAGCAACTCGTAAACATAAGCTTCTCTTAAGAGAAGCCACCAAGGTATCCGAAAGGCCAGGACAAGGATTAACAGGTGTCATTGAGGGTCAAAAGATTCACATTACCCATCGAAAGAGACTCCTTGAAGTATCCCCAAACATCGCCGCTCACCTGCCCTCCATTAATCCAGGCCTGGAATGTATTGTAATGATCAATAATGCTTACGCAGGCACATTTCAGTTTCGGGATGCCCCTCGAAAAGAAGGGCTGTCCTTCATTCGCCACCTCGGGCCCAAGCACAAGATCAATCGCATTCTCCTTGTGTCTGGAGACAAAGAATCCGAAGTGCGCTATCTTGCAGATTTGCTGAAAATTCGTGAAGTTCATTTCTCGCAAAGCCCAGAACAGAAACTCGATATTATGCGCCATGAAATCGCCCTCGCCCCCACGCTGTTTGTCGGTGACGGTATTAATGATGCGCCCGCCCTCACCCTTGCCACTGTTGGGATTGCCTTTGGCAGTGAGAATAATATTACAGCAGCTGCGGCCGGCGTTGTTGTATTAGATAATAATTTGCGTAAAGTCGATCAATTTATCCATATCAGCTACACCATGCGAAAGATTGCCCTACAAAGTGCTGTGGGGGGGATGGTATTAAGCCTCATTGGCATGGGATTTGCCGCGTTTGGGTATATCACCCCGGTTGCTGGCGCTCTTCTTCAAGAAGGCATCGATATACTCGCCATCTTTAATGCCCTTCGCCTCACCTTCGGCCAAAAAATTAAGACGGATATGAAAGGGTGAGCTCTACCCTGTGCCGATTAGATTGGGACCTCCATAAGACCCGTAAGGTTGGGGGTGAAAAGGTTTTTGGAATAATATTATCTATTCAACTAGTTACGTCATTGCGAGAAGCGCCCGTGCTTTAGCGCGTGGCGGGACGCCTCGCAATGACGGAATTTGTTTACAATAAATGGGATCTCTCATACCCCTCATCCGCTCCTCTTTTGCATCGAGGAGTTTCACAACCTCCCCCCCTAAGGGGAGAGGTCAATACAATTTTTAATATTAATATGGTGAATTAAGACGAGATATAAAAGCCTTAAGCAGCTTTTAAGAAGCCCTCAAGCTTTTGAGTTGCCGACGATTCATCAATTTGCTCAACGGCTGCGAGTTCGCGCACAAAGCGCTCCAATGCAGCTTGATAAATTTGACGCTCGCTGTAAGATTGGTCCGATTGAGTGGTTGCCCGGTACAAGTCACGAATGACTTCAGCAATAGATTTTGGATCACCAGAATTGATTTTTGCTTCGTATTCTTGAGCGCGGCGGCTCCACATGGTGCGGCGGGATTTGGTGCGGATAGTGAGCATTTGCAAAGCGACACCCATATCTTCAGAAGTACTCAAAGGGCGAAGACCAGCGGCTTTCGCTTTTGACAAAGGCAAGCGTAAGATCATACGATCTTTCTCAAAAGAAACAACCACAAGAGAAACTTCGATCTCTCCAATGGACTGAGTTTCGTGACCAACAACACGGCCTACGCCATGGGCTGGGTAAACAACATAATCACCTTCGTTAAACATTTTTGTCATCTTAATGGTCGTCATTGTCAAACTCGCTTTTCTAATAATTCGATTGAAGGACCTTAATTTACAATAGGCTCTTTGGCCTCGTTACGAGGGGCTATGATTTAACCCCCATTGGTTTATCACTAAAGTGATCTTGAAACTTGTTCTTTACGGTTAGCCATTCGTCAGCGTCCGCAGGTGAAGTGCCTTTACGGGTGATGTTGGGCCACTTCTCAGCATATTGCCGATTCATTTCAACCCATTTCTCGGACCCTTGTGCCGTGTCAGGAATAATCGCTTCCGCCGGACATTCAGGTTCACAAACACCACAATCAATGCATTCTTCCGGATTGATGACGAGCATGTTCTCGCCTTCGTAAAAACAATCAACGGGACAGACTTCAACACAATCCATGTATTTACATCTAATGCAGGCTTCTGTAACAACGTAAGTCATTGCAAATCTTTTATGTTATTGTGCTCTTTCCAAGTACAATAACGAACTCTATGAATAACACCTTGGTCTATTTATATACCACATTTTTAACGGATAAACAACGTAAAAGACATTAAACTGATCTTGAAAGAGGTAATGCTCTTAAATGTAGCCCCTGCAGCGGGGCTGCAGGAATCCTGAAGCAACGGTCAAGGCCAAAGTCTTACGGGCTTGATAATTTGGCTTGCTTATTCTTGAACACGGACACAAACAAGCTTGTGAATACCGGGTTCTAAAACAGCGATTCCCTTCTCAAGACTTTGCTCTAGGTCACCTGTTTTATACTTCAGTTTACTCACAAGCTTCGAAGATCCTCTTACAATGGCCAAAGTCCCGAAAGAAGGATCAACGGTGAGCTTTCCAATATTGAAATTCAGAATAATATCCCTTAAGCGCCACTGGAGACCCTGGATGAGGTCTTCGCAACCCTGACAACAATCTCGATAAGAAGAAATTGCCAAAACAGCATGCTTGATGGTTACCCTATTTGTCGTTTGTCTATTTAAAGTATTTTGCAATTTATTTTCGAGTAAATATCCAATTTTTTTGCAAAGAATTAAGGCAAATATAGCTTCAGAATCAAGACAATTATTTTTCCAGGCACCCCCGATCACTTCTTGGCGTAATTTTGCTTCCATGAATTTACCAAGAGCAATGCTCTTATCATCAGGAGCTCTTCCGTAGATGTCATCCTTTTCTTTGTCGTTAAGCAAATCTTGCATCGCGTTAACAATACGATACCTTTTCTTAAATTCGATATCTGATTTTTTTAAAAATTTTCCGCCTGCCAAGAACACTTCATTGAGAATAATTGTTAACGGTTCCATGGTTCCATCATTTATTTGATAGAAAATTGTGAAAGCAGCTTTTGCGACATTGGGAAGTTTATCAGCATCTTTTTGGGCATGATGAATTTTTTCTTTGAGCACGCGCAAAAAGTTTTCATCAAAACACGTCGGGGACTCCTCAAAAGGAAACTCGTAAACAGTGTCTTCTAATCTATATTGGGTTAAATTCCGGTACTCTTTATGGGGTTCTATATCCCTTATATGTTTAATCAATTTTGGCACTGGTTTGAGAGCCGGCTCTCCGGCACTGGGTTGTGGGTCTCGTTTAGTTTTTTCTACTGCTGGGGAGGATGGTTTTATTGCATTAACAAGGGATGACCATGACTTTTTGGCTGGCTCTGAAGACTCTGTCGTCCCTTTATCTTTACCTTGATGAGGGTCAATGGTGACAATGGACTTGGCTTTGCCACCCTTTGATTTTTCGGCATTGGACTTGAGTGAAGTGGCTTTAGGGGCAGCTGGGACAATCCTCACCAAAGGGGCTGATGAAGGTTTTAGGGAAGTCTCTTGAGCCGCAAGTGCCGCTTTAGGTCTACCCTTTTTAGTAACTAATACCCATGAAGAGTTTTCCGAAGCTGAATCTGAAGATTCTGCTGCCAAACTCATTGAGGAAAGACTTACACAAGCCGCAATAGTATAAAGAAAATATTTGTTCATTTTTAAGCGCTCCAATTTATAATTTTTGTGTATTGTTTATATAATATTAGAACTATCAATTTACAAGTAAAAAAGGACAAATAAATATATTAAAAGTAATTTAGTACGCAATGCTTTTCAAATACAGCCCTTGCGGCGGCGCTGTAGGACCACTGAGTCGACGGTCGCGGGCCTCAAGCATCGTCGGAATCATATCCACGTCGATGCATCCCTCCCCAATCCTCTTCAAGGTTCCCATCATAATACGCACCTGATTGTGCAAAAAAGAACGAGAGGCAACTTCTGCAATAATATACCCACCCCCTTCCATGGGCACGTAACGAATATCAAAAGCATCAAGCGTTCTAACGGGGGAATTCGCCTGACAACGGGTTGCGCGAAAACTTGTGAAATCATGATGTCCTACAAGGTGCTTCGCCGCCTCAATCATCTTTTCCACATCTAAGGGCGCAATCACGTGCCAGGCTTGATTGGCCTCAAGGACCAGGGGAGCCCGACGATTGTAAATGCGATATTCATACACCCGCCCGGTTGCGGAAAATCGCGCGTGAAAATCAGGCGCCGCTTCTTCTGCTTTTAGAATAACGACACCGCGATTGCGTAAATAATGATTCAAGCCATCGCACAAACGATAACCGGGAACATCATGATTCAAATCAACGTGAGCCACTTGTCCCAAAGCATGAACGCCCGCATCGGTGCGGCCCGCGCCTTCCACAATGACATCTTGATCAAACAATGCTTTGATGGCATCTTCGATGGTGCTTTGGACGGACGTTTGCTTTCTCTGGCGTTGCCACCCGCTAAAGCGATTGCCCTCATATTCGATGGTTAATTTGTAGCGGGGCATGGCATCACGGTTCCGACGGGCAAGGAATAACCCCTCAAAAAGCTGACCGCGTCTAATGCTGCACCGCCGGGGCGCTGGATCATTTTGATGCGCAAAGCGTCTTTTCCACAAGCGATGGTCAATTGGTCGTCAAGAACGGTTCCTGGAGCCCCTGATGTGTTGGGAATCGCTTCGGCGGAAGAGACTTTCAACCGAGTGCCATTGTGCTCAAACCAAACACCCGGCCAAGGGGATAGCGCTTGAATTTTCCGAACCAAAACATCCGCTGATTCCTGCCAATTGATTTGGCCTTCTTCCTTCGTCAGTTTGGCAGCGTAAGTCACGCCCTCTGTCGGTTGCGGTGTGGGAAGTAAAGTTCCCGCCGCATAACCTTCTAACGCTTCAAGAAGGAGAGGCCCCCCCATGATTGAGAGAGCATCATGCAAAGAGGACGCTGTTGTTTGGGGTGTGATCGGAATACTTTTTTTAAGAAACATCGGACCGGTATCGAGACCTTCATCCATTTTCATAATGGTAATGCCGGTTTCTGGATCGCCCGCTTCAATGGACCGTTGAATAGGTGCAGCTCCGCGCCATCTGGGCAAGAGGGACGCATGAACATTTATACATCCCAATCGGGGCGCCTCCAAAATGGCTTTTGGTAAAATTAATCCATAGGCAACGACAATGGCAATATCCGCGTTGTGGGAAGCAAAAAGAGCTTGCTCATCAATGCCTTTCAGACTTAATGGGGTAAAGACGGCAAGTCCTGCCGCGTCTGCAACTTGGTGGATGTCACTCTTTTGAATTTGATGGCCGCGCCCACTGGGGCGGGGAGGTTGAGAATAGACCGCAACAATGTCGTGATGACTATTCAATAAAGCTTGAAGGGTTGGAACAGAAAATGCAGGTGTCCCCATGAAAATGATCTTTAGGGGAGGTGTGGTCATTGCTGATATCTCCGTGCTTTCAGAAGTTTACGGATGAAGATTTCCTGTTTCAATCGCGAGAAATGATCAAAGTAAAGAATGCCGTTCAAATGGTCCATTTCGTGCTGCACACAGCGCGCCTTAATTCCGTCTAAATCCAATTCGACTGTTTTATTATGTTCATTCGTGAAGCGAATTTTAGCGCTGAGGGGACGCTCAACAGGCCCATACAGATTGGGCACCGACAAACAAGCCTCATCCATCTGACAGGTTTCTTCCGACGTCCACAACAGCTCAGGATTCACCAATTTAAGAACATCTGGACCCAGGTCGTCTTCACCGGCATTAAAATCGATCACAATGACGCGCTTGTCCACGCCGACTTGAGGTGCAGCCAGACCCATGCCATCATTGGGATACATGGTCTCCAGCATATCATCCATGAGGCGACGAATCTCATCATTAACCGTTTCAACAGGTTTGGCGACAATCTTCAGCTTCGGATGGGGGGCCGTTAAAACGGTAAGTATTGCCACAAGCCACGCTCATTTTCATAAAGGTTTTTCATAAGTATTACTTATGTATTTTTGACTCAAAATTCAAGTAAATTCGTGTTTATCCGCCTGAGGGAGGGCTCTGGCAGCTGATAGATGGCGCAGATTGAGCAAAGGTTATCTCACCATTATTGCAAACCAATTCAGTCATTGCGAAGAGCGCCAGCACGAAGTGCCTGGCGAGAGGTGGCAATCCATGTATTCTCAAATGCTTGCACTATACATGACGTTTAGGTTTTCAAATACATGGATTGCCGCGTCATTCGCCTCCGCCTTTGGCGGAGGCTTAACTCCTCGCAATGACATGATTTCTTTCATACATTTTTGAGTGTGGGAACATCAACATCAGACTCGGTGTTAAAGTGTCTCTTCAATCTATTTTATGAGATCGCCACTTAAATGGGTCAAAATGCCAATCAAGGTTCCGCTCATACAGGTGGCAAGTGTTCCCGCAAAGACGGACTTAATCCCCAAAGCCACGATTTCATCCCGACGCTCCGGCACCATGGTCCCGATACCACCAATGATAATGCCGATGGCAGAGAAGTTCGCAAAACCACACAAAGCATAAGTCATGATGAGGGCACTGTGGGCACTCAAGTCACTGCGCGGCACTTTGGAGAGTTCGAGAAAGGCGACCACTTCGTTCAAAACCGTTTTGGTGCCCAACAATTTTCCGGCGGTTGCCGCTTCTGACCAGGGAATCCCCATGAGCCAAGTGACAGGTGCCATCACATATCCGAGGATCCGTTGCATGGTAATGGCCTCTCCGCCAAAGTTTGGAAGGATCCCTAACACCGCATTCAACAAGGAAACAAGGGCCAGAACGACGATCAACATCGCCATCACATGGAGAAATATGGTCAAGCCATCAGACGTGCCGCGGGTCACCGCATCCATCCAATTAGAAAACCTATACGGCGCCACAAGCGTGCCGGACGTCATCACCCCTTCGTGGGGGATCATGATGCGCGACAAGGTAATGGCTGCCGGAATGCTGATGATCGACGCTGTCAAGATATGGGCGATCGGGTTTGCCACGGTACCCTCAAGAATGGATGTATAAAGGGCCATCACGCTGGCAGCGGTTGTGGCCATACCGCAGGTCATCACGGTGAACAATTCGCACCGGCTAAAGTTCTTGAGATAAGGGCGCACCAACAACGGCGCTTCAAGATTCCCGAGGAATACCTTAGATGCTGCAACGACCCCCAAGGCACCGCCGATGCGCAACGTGCGTTGTAAAGCCATGGAGAAGAGGCGAACGATGAAGGGGAGGACGCCCCAGTGGAAGAGCAACATGGAAAGGGCACTCACCACCATAATGGTTGGCAATGCTTGGAGGGCAAAAATAAACGTGCTGGCCCCGGAGTCCGGTAAAATGCTGAAGGGAACGGCGCCGCCGCCTAAATACCCGAAGACAAATTGGGTGCCTTGTTGGGTGGCATGTTTTAGGGCCTCAACCCCTTTGCTTAAACTCTCAAATCCATGACGAATCAGGGGAAATTGCGTAATGATGACTGCAAGGCCAATTTGCAAGCCCACCCCTAACAGAATGTCCCGTTTTTGAACGCCGCGCCGATTTTCACTGAAAAGCCAAGCAACACCTAAGAACACGAAAATTCCTAAAACGCCTTGCCATATCATGATTCTATCCTTTCTTGTGGATTATTTGTGTTTGTAGACTACACAAAATACCCCCCAAAAAGCGAGAGGAAATCTGAGTCGGCCCATAACTTGTTCCATTCAGAAATTTGGGGTGGATGCGCATCGAGAATGCGACTATGCTCGTGAATAAGAAAAATAGGCTATCGGGTAACAAGGGTCATGAATTCTCAGCCTCTCAAAAAAAGTATTGATAGCAATACTAAGTTTCCCCTTGAAGAAATCGTTTTATCAGACAAAAGTACAATCATAATCTCAAAGACCTACTTTAAAATATTTTGGTTTTTCTTAATTTCAGCCATTTGCCTTCCTATTCTTCTAGGGGGCTATCTTATGAGATTTGACACCTCTTTTCTCAATGATTACGATGTCTTGCTTGACTACAAAACTTCCCTTGAAAATCAAAAAAATGACGTTGTTTTTATTGGAGATTCCTCTGGTCTCATGGGGGTTATTCCCAAAGTAATTAAAGAAGAACTGGGGATAAATGTGATCAATCTAGCCACCCTTGGTAATGCTGGAATTATTGGGTATGATGTTGTCCTTCGGAAGTACCTCGAGAAAAACACAGCCCCAAAATTAATTGTCTTCTATATTTCTCCCTCGATCCCTAATTCTTACATATCGGGGACGTTCGAACAAATTTTTGCCTACACCCGCTATGGAAAACTCGATTCTCTGGTCGAGAATTTTGGAGAGCACAACATTCTTCAAATTCATTCAGCGATTGTCACCTATATATTAGAGAAAATCAAACCTACAAAGGATCAGGACACGTTGAAAGAGTTTCGGGGGAGCATAGAAAGAGACCTTGGTTATCAAAGATCGCTTCCCAACGTGGCTGTAATGGCGCCAAAAGCACGCATCAATAGTCGACATCGATATGGCGATTATTTTCACACCTCCCTTGACCCAAGGAAAAAAATACAGAAGCTCGTGGATCATTTCTCCAACGCAAAAACCAAGGTTATCGTCTATATTGCCCCCATGCCAGAAGGCGAAGAAGCCTTTGATTATTTTACAGATATTTATAAAGATATAGCTGCAAATCAGACCTACAAACTCCCCAACACACACTTTTCGGATTACACCCACTTGGAACATGAGGGCGCGACTCTAAACTCAAAAATTGTTGCGCGCTTCATAAAACCCCTGATCCCTCCCAGCAAAGGTGAGGTATAAGAAACGATGATTTTCAACTCATATACCTTTCTACTCATCTTTTTGCCCCTCAGTTGGATGGGGTTTAAGGCCTTGCTTCGAAAGGCTCCTCACCATATTACCTTGTATCTTATGGGAATTTCTCTTATCTTTTATGCGATGTGGGACTGGAGAAATTTATGGGTCCTTATCCCCTCCATCCTGTTTAATTACACTTTAGGAAGACAACTGCAAAAGAGGCAAAGTGGGCCCTTATTGGCTTTTGGAATTTGTACGAACATTATCCTTCTGATTTATTACAAATATTTCACTTTTCTGTTGTCCCAGATAGGACTTAATCTAGACGCTTCTTTGAGCACGACTCTGCCCTTAGGCATATCGTTTTTTACTTTCACGCAAATCTCTTACCTCGTTGACACTTACCAGAAGAAAACTGAAGGCACTGTTTTTAAGGATTATTCCTTGTTTGTTGTCTATTTTCCCCACCTGATCTCAGGTCCCCTCTTGCATCACAAAGACATGATCTCGCAATTTACGTGGAAGAATGTCTCATCCAAGGACAAAGAATATTATGCCATTGGGTTAGCCTTCCTCATTTTAGGGCTCACCAAAAAAGTTTTTTTGGCCGATCGCTTGAGCTTAATCGCCGATCCAGTATTCTTGAATCTCAAAGATCTTACGATGATTGAAGCATGGAAAGGGATACTCGCCTATACGTTCCAACTCTATTTTGATTTTTCTGGGTATAGCGATATGGCCATTGGCATTTCAAAATTGTTCCACATTACCATGCCGATCAATTTTAATAGTCCTTACAAAGCGACCAGTATTATTGAATTTTGGCGTCGATGGCACATTACCCTGTCCAATTTTTTGAAAGATTATATTTACATCCCTCTCGGCGGAAATCGGGATGGGCAATTTCGGAAACTTCAAAACATCTTTATTGTCATGCTGATTTGTGGCGTCTGGCATGGGGCCGGGTATACCTTCTTCATTTGGGGGTTGTGGCATGGGTTCTTTCTGATTGCAAACCATGTTTGGCGCTTGTATGTAAAGACACCTATCATCCCCAACCCCTGGCTTTCTAAAGGAATCAATTGGAGTTTAACCTTCTTTGTTGTCATTCTCGGGTGGGTCTTTTTCAGATCCTCATCCCTTAGTAATGCAACCGAAATGTTTTCCGTCCTATTTTTTGGACAAGTCGGGAATTTCCTTGTCGACAAAAATTGGTTGCTCATTTTCGCAGCTCTTCTCCTCTCAACGCTTGGCCCCAATAGCCAACAGCTGCTCTCTTATGATTATTCGTCTAAATACAACCCCTTTTCACTTGTGTGGCGTCCGAACCCTTATTGGGCAGCGATGTTAGCGTGCCTTGCAACTTATTCCCTGGTTCGAATTCAACCCATCAGCCCCTTTTTGTATTGGCAATTTTAAGAACCTCTCTCTTGAGGTTTATTCCTTTTAGGGAATCATTAAATTCCCTCTCGAAAAGGAATGAGAAATCTGCGTAAAATCACCTCAGGTTCATAGGAGAGGAATACAACGTGATTTTGATATTGGCATTTTTGGGGGGAGCACTTGTAGCAGGAGTGGCTGTATTCATTTACAGCCGTCATATTATGCAGCGCATCCTGTCTCAAAGTGCCATGGATATGCAGATCCTTCAGCAGAATCTCTCGAACGAGCAAACACGTGCTGCCATGTTGGAAGAGCGGGCAAGCCGTGTTCCGACATTGGAGTCTCAAGTGTCGAAAATATCCGAGGAAGGACTCAGTCTGCGAGCAAAGACCATTGAACTGTCAACCGCCCTTGACCACGAACGCCGTCAAGCTCAAGAGAAAATCGTCCTTCTCGAGGAAGCGCAAACCCGCCTCTCCCAAACATTCAAGGCTCTGTCAGCGGATGCTCTATCGGCAAACAATCAATCGTTTCTTGATCTGGCAAAATCAACATTGGAGAAGTTCCAAGAGTCCGCCAAGAATGATCTTACCACCCGCCAAAAGGCCATCGGCGAGATGTTAACACCCGTCCACCAAGCCCTCGGCAAGGTCGATGTCAAATTGCTGGATCTGGAAAAAGAACGGGTCGGCGCCTATCAGGTCTTGCGCAATCAAGTCTCTGAGCTCGTGAACAGTCAGAAGGAGTTGCGTCAGGAAACCTCAAATCTCGTCAAAGCCTTGCGGACGCCAAGCGTTCGGGGTCAATGGGGGGAAATGCAACTGAAGCGTGTTGTCGAGATGGCGGGTATGGTTGCCTATTGTGATTTCGCAGAACAAGTCTCTGTTGAGGGGGAAAATGGTCGCTTACGCCCGGATATGGTGGTGAATTTGCCGGGTGGGAAGAAGATTATTGTGGATGCGAAAGCCCCGCTTTCTGCTTATCTGGAATCTCTTGAAGCGCCGGATGATCAAACCCGCAATGAGAAATTGGTAGAACATGCCCGGCAAGTGCGCGCCCACATCAAAGCCTTGAGCCAACGGGCTTATTGGGATCAGTTTGAATCCACGCCTGAATTTGTGGTGTTATTCTTGCCCGGCGAAACATTCTTTAGTGCTGCTCTTGAAAAGGATCCAACCCTCATTGAAGCTGGCGTACGGGAAAAAGTGATTCTAGCCACCCCTACAACGCTCATAGCCCTCTTACGATCGGTTTCTTATGGATGGCGACAGGAAAGCATTGCAGAGAATGCAAAGGCCATCAGCGACCTCGGGCGGGAGCTCTACAAGCGCGTGAGCGATCTTGGCAACCATATGACCCGTATGGGCCGCCATCTTGGTCAAGTGGTGGATTCCTACAATCAAACTGTAGGCACATTGGAGCGGCGCGTTCTTGTTTCTGCCCGTAAATTCAAAGTGTTAGACACATCCAATGAGGAAATTGATGAATTGTCCGCCATCGATCATATTCCCCGTAATCTTCAGTCCCTCGAACTCGTCGGCGAAGAAGGCCTATTACCACCTCTGCCCTTAGAATCAGAGAAACTTGAATCCCTAACAGAAGAGGACGCCGCTTAATGACCGCTCCCATCGTTGCCCTCCAAATGGACCCCGTTTCTTCCCTAAAAATTGAAACAGATACCACCTTTGCCTTGGCTCTTGAGGCTCAAAATCGTGGCTATAAATTGTTTGCCTATACGCCCACGGCCTTGTCTTATGCGCACGGAAAAATTCTAGCTCGTGGCCACATGGTTACCTTCAAAAATGATTCAAAAGACTATTATAAATTGGGAGAAGAGACCCTCCTCAATTTAGGAGAAGCCCGTTATGTGTTGATGCGACAAGACCCTCCTTTTGATATGGCGTATATCGCGGCGACCCATTTTCTAGAGCTTCTCCCAGCAACAACCCAAGTCATCAACAATCCAATAAGTGTCCGAAATGCGCCTGAAAAATTGCTTGTGACGTACTTTAAGGAACTCACGCCCCCAACACTCATGTCCTGGGATCGCGCCCTCATTGAAGACTTTATGGACACCCATGGTTCTGTGGTCATTAAACCGTTATTTGAATTTGGTGGTAACGGGATCCTGTTGCTTCATCAGGGCGACCCCAATCTCACAGCCCTTTTAGAAACATACAGAAAACTCTATTCAGAACCCCCGATCTTTCAAAAGTTTCTCCCGGAAGTCGCGCAAGGGGATAAGCGGATTATCTTGATTGACGGAAATCCTATGGGCGGATACAAACGCATCCCCTCTCAAGGTCAAACACGCAGCAACATGCGGGTTGGGGGGCGAGCGGAACCTGGGGAACTCACGCCCAAAGATCGTGAAATTTGTGCTGCCATTGGCCCCACCTTGAAAGAACGGGGTCTTTATCTGGTTGGTATTGATGTGATTGGGGATTATCTCACCGAAATCAACGTGACGTCCCCGACTGGAATCCCAGTCATGAACCGTCTCTATAATTTAGATTTGGCGAAGGATTTTTGGGAAGGTTTGGCCTAAACTGGGTCGTTCTTTAAAGCCTTGTACAAGCTTTGTGCACAAAACGTGATGAATAGTTTATTGTTTTCGGGATCTGCGATGAAGATATTAGGGTCCATGGCGATGGAGCCAACAAGAGCCCAAACCATCGTAATAACAAATTCAGGTTTTAGAGCCGGATTCATTTCACCGGTCTTTTGAAAATGCTGGACCGCTTCCAACCACTTGAGAGACTCTTTTGACAGCGTGATGCCAATGGGTTGATCTGTTTTGATCTCTAGACGTTGCCAACTGACCATGCGAACGATATCCGGATTGTTTTTATAAAATGTAATGGCGCGTGCGATGAGTTCCGAGAGGAAGGGTTCCAAGGGTTGGTCAAGGGAGGGGAGGTTTGAATATACTGACTTACCTTCTTCAACAATGGCTTGTTTGACCTCTTGCCAAAGCTTTTCCTTGTTGCCGAAATGATGAAACAACAAACTATGATTAACACCTGCCTTTGTGGCAATTTGCCCCATGGAAGTTCCAGAAAACCCATGTTGGACAAATAGGGTACGCGCCGACTCTAATATTTTTTCACTTGTTCCCTGGGTGGTCCTCTGGGTTGATTTTTGAATCTTAGATGGTGCCTTAGTTGCCATGACGCTTCCTATTCATATGTTTCATTATGGGACAAATGGCCCATAAGCATAGTCGCCATGCTATCAAGGAATGATCGGGGATTCAAGAAGGAATGACTTAACCGAGGATTGCCCTCAAATACACCTGCAACAAGGTAGGGGTGAAGTGATAAAACATCACTCCCCCCTACAAGGTGCAATCCGCTCCATAGAGGTAAGAGACGGATCGCATTCATGAAAGGCTCACTCGTTTCCTTGAGGAAGAGCAGCCTGAATTTTTTGAATCATGGATTCATGCCATCCATTCACCACTTTATCCTTGAGATTCTTTAAAAAGGATCTATCACTCCTCGTGCTCTCAAGTTGTTTCTTCAAAATCATCAAAAATTGATTTTTATAAAGGGGAGGCAACTTACACGCACTTTCTATACTTTTTTCAAGGCTCGTTTTATATTCTTGCATATAGCCATTCGTCGTTGAACTTTGAGCAAACAAAGCCACTAAAGATTTTTTATAGGCTTGAATTGCCTCCAAGAAATTAGGATGGACCGGATTATTATCAGCCTTAACTCTTGTGCAAAGATTTAAGAACAAATTCGATGCCGCTTCTTCGGCCATCAGGTGAGAACCTTTTCGAAAACCATCTTTGAATCCAGACCAGTACGTTTTATCCATATTATGCTGCATATTGTGCACCATAAAATTGGAGACCCATAAGAGCTTTTCCATGACGTCTTGATTTGATGATTGATCTGTTAATTCTCCTACCCTTACGGTTTCTTGAAGATACTTACTGATGTCAAAATTGGCTTCACTTTGCCATCTGAAAATATATTCTCCAATCGGAGCTACATGGTCATAAAAGTGATTTTGTGTGAGATCATAATAGTTAAGTTGTTCTGCAACTTGAGTTGTTGCATCCAAAATGACTTCTTGAACCCTTCCGGTTTCCACGCCCAAAACTTTTGCAAGCATCGAGCAAAACTCCGGGCCCATACATCGACTTTTCGACAAAGCAATTAATTCTTCGAGGGCCGCTGGTTGCACATTATCTAAGGCCTTCACTTCCGGCGGAAGATTCATTTGAAATCGCTCATAATCACAAAGTACAACGCCACGATGATTATGGGGAATGACCGTCTGATCTGCTTTTTGTGTATTTCTTAGAATGCTTTCTGTGCTCTTTTCACGAGAATTGAAAAGCCCTTGCATTGTTACTTCAAGATTTTTTTTCAATGAAGCATTTGTAAGAAGCGAGGCTTTTGCAGCTTTCTGTTCAACATAACCCGCGCCGAAAGACACAAGCCTGAGAAGCATAAGGTCGGCTTCTTCTCTAGAAACGAGTTCTTGGTAGTGTTCTTTAATTGCATGATAAGTAATATTGGCTGGATCATTTTCCCAAACACCACCATCTACAAAAGTTCGCCTTTCACCTTTATAGACGACTTCGACAGGATTTAGAAAAGTTGGTGCAGCAGAAGTACACATGGCCACTTCGTATGCTGTAAGATCTCGGACCTGGCCAAAATTGCTAGAATCAAATAGAACGGGTTCTTCTGGATCTGTGCAATAACTTGCGACAAAAACAGGTTTTAATAATTTATTAAAGAGAATTTGCCCGCCATTCCTATCTCGACAAAAGTGTTGCATCAGGGATTTAAGGTGCTCTTCATTATACTGCACCGTAAATACTCCAGCGGGATTAAAATGGTTAGAGACATACTTTTTAAAAATAAGACCACCATAATAACGATATATTCTTAACACATCTACTGGAGAAAGCTTAGGCTTACCATCTTCACCCGGCAAATTGGCAGCAACGGCATAAATTCCGCCTGTCGAAGTGCCTGCATAGGCGTCAATATATTTATAAATGCTTTCCAACCCAAGGTTTTTGGCGACTTGATCAGCCACTGCATACGCATGTGCTCCTAAAATACCAATAATTCCGCCACCATCAAAACTCCAAACCGTCAGGGGTCTATCCTGGCTTCGATCATCACGGCGAATAAGTGAGCGTCGGATTAGTTGATTCCAATCTGTTAAAGAATTGGGGTTTGCTCTGTCCAGAAGCGCTCCTCGGGCTGGCGGAGGAGATCCATGCGCAGCTGAGTTGTCATCTTCCATGCCAAAAGCTGTTGACATGCCAAGAGCGAGCGTCAATGCAAAAACCGATAGGGTAGATTTCCAATTTAACTTCATTTCATTTAATCCTTTACGCATTCTATATGTTGATAAATGTGCTTGTTATGTTTCATATGTAGGTATTAATTTTTACGTTACAATGGACAATTTAGTTTTATTTTTAATTTATATTTCTATATATTTATTTTTGTAATTTTTTATAATATTACAGAGACACAATCCCCCTTATTCTATAATTCGACTTCCTAAAATGGATAAGAACGATAGATTGTTTTTAAAGGGAACCCCCCGCCCCTTCAGAATTTTGTTAAATCTGGAGGGACGGGAGAATTTCGTTTTCTGTAATAGATTTATTTAGATTTAAAGATGTTTCCAAACCTATTTGCGGCGGATTTGAAACCACTAACAAAGCGGCTTGCTACTGTAGATGCTTCCTTCTTGAAGCCTTTTACTGTAGACCCAATCTTTTCACCAACGGAAGGTTGCTTCAAAGCTTCCTTAACCGGAGCCACAACTGGAGCGGCTATCGGTGCTTGTTGCGGAACAACCTTTGTTTCGTTCGTTACACTTGTAGCAGGCGTATTGTCTACAACCTTTGCCGTCGTGTCACTTGTATTATCCCTTGCGTAGCTTTTACCCCAAGCACGTGCCGCGGACTCCCGCAACATGTGAATATGATATAAAGGATTCGGAATAGAAGTGTTACCGATGGTTTGTGACTTCCCTATTCCTGTACGCTTACTCTCTTCAAATTTAAAAACCTCATTCCCGACTTTAACTTGTCCAGCCTGGCGCAATGCTTCAAGAGCTTGGATGTATCCTGCCATAGAATGTCGCGTTATATTTGCAGAGTAAGGAATATGCAACTTTGTACCAAAATGCTTATACCCGAGAGCTCCAAAAGCCGCGCTTGGAATGATATCTGTGAGCTGCATTACGTTTAGAAATCTGCCTTTGTATATGTCATGTAGCGCCTCGGCGTCAGAAACACCAAATACACGAGGGGTTCCAAAAGTTACACCTCTTGTGATGGCATTGTACTTTTTCAAAGAATAGGCCAAGAATTCTTGTGTTAAGCCGCCTCCAAGACTGTGTCCAGTCGAGGTAACATACTTTTCAAGAAGTTCTTTCAGGCTTATGCCACGAATTGAAGCAATTTGCCCAAGAATTTCAAAGACTTGATCATTCGTTCTATAAAAACCCTTCCTAATACCATTATGGGACCGAAGGTTGGTTTTTTCGTCATGAGTGATATTAAACAATAAGTCGGTCGCAACGTTGCGAGCCGTTTTTGTCCCTTTATATACAACGCTGACGCGGCCATCTTTGTGGGTTATAATCAATCCAGAGTTTTCAGCTTCTGTTCCAAAAAATTGAACACGGTTGCCTTCTGCTTGAAGTCTTTCAATTTCTGCAAATTTTTGCTTGGTTGATTCCTTGATCTCTTCAGGTTTATTAACATCAAACCCGGCTAAAGGATCGATATAAGCCAAATCTGCAAGCTTTGCGTACTCATGAGTTTCTTCTAGCGTGAAACTTGCAAGTTTTGGTTGGCTGATGATCTCAGATTTCTTTACCACATGTTCAGCTTTATTTTCTTTGTCAACAATCACGGAAATTGAAAGAGGCTCTCTTTTCACGCTCAACTGCTTTTGAGGCAGGAATTGGGAAGTGAGATCAATTTGCGGAATTGCTTTTTGTTCTTTCATGTTAGTCAAAATTGATGGATTGTATGTATCAACCGTGTCCAACACGTTATCTTGTGAAAATTTACCATAAGTAACTGTACTTAAAACAAAAACGGAGGCGGTTGCTAACAATATTTTCTTATTCATCAAAACACTCTTTTCCCTAATTAAATTTGATCGACATCACTTATTTTAATGATCTCTCTACCACATATAAGAGTTAACTGAATTTTTACAAGTATAAATTTAGTGTCATCAACTTACCATCTTACAGATATGACAACGTCTGTTAATGTTTAAAGCTATAAATTGTAAATTCTTATATAAAGTTTTTTATCGAGAGCTATTGTTGTTTTTCATTAAAACAGCTTTCTTGAAGTGATTATTAACTGATCAGTCAACGCAAAGTCAACACTTTTTTTTAGAATTCACATTTTTCTAGGATTTCAGCGGAATTTTTCATCGCTTAAGCTATAAATTTACACAAAAATTAAGTCTATGTAAACTATTAAATTGAAGAAACAATAAAAACACGAGCAAAATGAACGCATACATCTTTAATCTTCCCCTCCCCGCAATTGACATTTCCCCTTAGACCTTTCATATTGAGCTCACAAAAAGGGTAAGGAGAGGTTCTTCATGTTAAAAGCCATTAATTTGTCCGTGGTCATTCCGGTTTATAATGAAGCGGAGAATTTGCCCTCCTTATTCCAACGCCTGACAGAAACCCTCGACAAAACCAAGAAGCCTTACGAAATTGTCTTCACCAATGATGGCAGCAGTGATGCTTCCCTCGACATTCTGAAGGGGTTTTTTAAAACGCGCCCGGACATTGTTCGTATCGTGGACTTCCACGGGAATTTCGGCCAGCACATGGCGATTATGGCGGCCTTTGAGCAGACCCGCGGCACCCTTGTCGTAACTTTGGATGCTGATCTCCAAAATCCTCCCGAGGAAATTCCAAAACTTCTGGAAAAGATGGGGGAAGGTTTTGATTATGTGGGTAGCTATCGCGCCAATAGACAGGATAATTTCTTTCGCACTTACGTATCGCGCCTAGTGAATTGGTTTCGGGAAACCACCACAGACATTAAAATGCGCGACCAAGGCTGCATGCTGCGTGCCTATTCACGGCAAATCGTGGATCAGATTGTAAAATCCCAAGAACGATCCACATTCATCCCAGCACTTGCTTACAAAATGTCCCTCAACCCGACAGAAGTTGAAGTGAGACATGATGCGCGAGCGGCTGGTGTATCAAAATATAATCTCTATCGCTTGGTTCGGTTAAATTTCGATCTTATTACTAGTTTTTCTCTTATTCCGCTCCAGATCTTTACCCTTTTTGGTATGGTCATTTCGGGCTTAAGCGGGCTTTTGGTCGGCTATTTGCTGCTTCGGCGTCTCATTATCGGCCCTGAAGCGGAGGGATTGTTCACCCTTTTTGCCATCCTTATCTTCCTCGTGAGCGTGGTTATTACTGGGATTGGGATTATTGGGGAATATTTGGGTCGCATCTTCCAAACTTTGAGCATGCGTCCACGGTATGTCGTTCGAGAACTGATTGAAAAGAAAAAATGACAAAGATCGTTCTTTTTGCTTATAGTCTTGTTGGTCACGCGTGCCTGAATGCCTTGATTGAAGCTGGAGAGACTGTTGTGGGTGTCTTTACCCACCCCGATGCGCCCGATGAGCCGCAATGGTTTCCATCCGTGGCTGAATTGGCCAGCGACCACCGCATCCCTGTCATTGCAACGGAAGGACCCAAAGACCCTCTCGTCCTAGAAGCGCTTCAAGAGATGCAGCCGGATCTTCTCTTTTCGGTGTATTATCGCAAAATGATTCCTGGATACATTTTAGAGATTCCCCGTCTCGGGTGTTTTAACATGCATGGCTCTCTTCTCCCCCGTTACCGTGGCCGAGCGCCCATCAATTGGGCGTTGGTTCATGGAGAAACGCAGACAGGCGTCACTCTTCATCACATGGTCAAGTCTGCTGATGCCGGGGCCATCGTGGATCAAGAAGTCGTCCCCATTGGGCCCATAGATACCGCTTTTAATCTAACCCATAAACTGGGAGAAGCCGCTGTTCGCGTGCTCCTTCGCCAACTCCCCGCCTTAAAGGAAGGACGCGCGCCCGCTATTCCACAAGATGATTCTCAAGCAACCTATTTCGGGGGACGCGGTGCGAAGGATAGCGAGATTGATTGGCACCAGTCCTCCTGGCAAATTCACAATCTCATTCGTGCGGTGCCCTATCCCTACTTTCCCCCAGCTTTTACCCACTACAAGGGGGAGGTGTTGGAGATTCGGGCGAATCGATTGCCAGAGGGTGGCCGTCTCGATCACCAAGTTCAACCTGGTCAGGTGGTTGATAAAGTTGAGGGATGGATTCGTATCGCTTGTGGTGATGGACTGGATTTTATTGACATCACCGAGATGTCTCGCCCTTTCAGTGAGATGACTGTTCGAGATGTGTTGGGAAAGACATTCTAAAACACCA
This sequence comes from Alphaproteobacteria bacterium, assembly GCA_019746225.1. Classification (NCBI taxonomy): domain Bacteria; kingdom Pseudomonadati; phylum Pseudomonadota; class Alphaproteobacteria; species Alphaproteobacteria bacterium. Next base: position 21,674 of record JAIESE010000062.1, read on the forward strand.
CCGTCGCTGTCGCAAAAGCTGCAAGCCCCTCTTCGCGACCAATGAACCCAAGCTTTTCTGTGGTGGTGGCTTTCACACTGACGCGGGATGACTCAATCCCCAAAATCTGGGCGACCTTCGCAATCATTTGGTCACGGTGGGGGGCAATCTTGGGCTTTTCTCCCAGAATTGTTATATCCACATGAGAGATTTTTCCGCCCCGTTCCCGCACGCGTCGTCCTGCATCTTGCAAAAACATGCTTGAGTCTACGCCCTTCCAACGGTCATCTTTTGGGTTGAAATGCTGCCCAATATCTCCATCCCCAATGGCGCCCAACAAGGCATCTGTCAAAGCATGAAGGCCCACATCCGCATCGGAATGACCAATGAGGGAAAAGGTCGCAGGAATAAAAATCCCTAAAATTATAACGCCCTCTCCAGGGCCGATGGCATGCACATCAACGCCATGCCCCACCCGTATATCTGGAACAGACATGGCTTCTCCTTCTAAATCTTCTGCTGTCGTGATTTTCCGATTTTTGGGCTCCCCGTCAACAATTTGAACGGGAATATTAAGGTGTTCCAACAAACTCGCATCATCGGTCAAGTTGGGGACATTTTGTAATTGTTGATGGGCGGAATGAATGGTTGGATAATCAAACCCTTGGGGGGTTTGGGCTTGGTAAAGATACTGCCGATCAAGTGTTGCTTCAATGGTATTTTGGACAGCCCGCTTAATCGTGTCAGTCACGGGAATGGCAGGAATGACGCCCTTGTGATGTTTCAAAGCCCCTATCACCCGAGAGATCAACTCCTGACTTACAAAAGGCCTGGCAGCATCATGAATTAGAACAGTGTGTGGAGAATGCTGTTCCAAGCTCTCCAACCCTAAACGAACAGACGCACTACGCTCTTGTGCGCCAATGACAGGTGAAAGAAGCTTGGGATTGTTAAGGGCGGAAATCGCAGCTGTGTAGAGGTCCTCATCACCGACGCCAATCACCACCCGAACCCCATCAACTTCTGGATGGTTGAGGAAAGCGGAAATGGATTGCTTGAGGATCGATCCTCCTTTCAAAGACTGATATTGCTTCGGAA
>JAIESE010000063.1 GCA_019746225.1 Alphaproteobacteria bacterium
CTGAAGGCGGCGGTTTGCTAAACCGTTATACGGTTGAAAAGCCGTATCGAGGGTTCGAATCCCTCTCCCTCCGCCATCCGTCTTCGCTATCACGCCATGGCGCTTCGCGCAATGGCGGATTAGCTACGACGTGATTTATCACGAGTAGCGTTGCGAAGCGTTATGCCACGACGTAGTGAAGCCTATGCGTAACGAAGGCGGGCTTACAGTGTACTTTGTATATTCTATACAAAGTGAAAATAACCCAAATAGATACTATGTTGGGTTAACAGCAGATTTGATGCGAAGGTTAGAAGAACACAATGCTGGTAAATCCCTACATACCAGTAAGTTTAAACCTTGGACTTTAACAATTTCTGTCGCATTCTCAGACAAGAGCAAAGCAGAGAAATTTGAAACATACTTAAAAACATCATCTGGTAGAGCATTTTCTAAAAAACACTTTTGAAGCCCTTAACATATTTTACATATGTAGGCAAAATTCGAATCCTCGATCACTTATATTTGGGTTCGGGCCGACCAATGGGAGGCAACGCGCGCAAGCACGGTAATCCCTCTGCCTCCACAACACAATCCCAAAAAAAACGCGCCTCAGGAAATTCCCAAGACGCGCTTAATGTGACCATGCCAATATGTTTATTACGAACTTACATTTTAGCAACCGCAATAATATAGGGGGATGTCACTCTATTCTTAGGTATTTTTAGACCGTATTTTTCTAAAGCCCAGCAGATTTTTGAGGTTCCTGATAGAACATGGCGTAGAAGAGCGTTTAGCCGATGTGAGGAGAAGGCACCAGAATTAACCACACTTAAGTTGATTGACATAAAGTGATCACAGCTTATCAGGTTCAATCCCCCTTCTTTATGAGCAAAAGCCAGTTTTTCCTTGGTTAGAGGAACATGAACATCATAGACAGATCTGTCTACTAATTTTTGAATAAATCCAATAATGCTTGGCATATTGGGGATCAACGTTAAAAGTATACCCCCTGGCTTTACATATTTGGCGCATGAGCTGAGACAATGGGCTGTATCCTCGAAATGTTCAACGACGCCAAAGGAGACAACAAGATCAAATTTTTCGATAAGCTCTGGGGAGGGAGAAAACAAGTCACCGCAAAATATTTCACCGGGAACTTTAAAGTGATCCAAAATGTAGCGACTTTTTGCGCAGCCGATCTCAGAATAATCTAATCCAGAAACGTTAGCATCAAAATACTTATAAAAGTAGAGGGGCCAAACCGAATTGGCACACCCTATCTCCAAGACGCTAAACCCTTTTTTGTCTTTTAATAGATTTTGAAAGTATTTATGGAGTTCTAAATTAAAATAATTGTCGAATCGTTGATCCGTAGGATCAAAAGGAATGGGAAGATCAGCATTAGACCAATTCTTGTCCCAGTATGGGGTTCCTGCTTTATCAATTTGGGTCAAGTGCTTAAAACCTCTTGTATAATTGTATGTAGTTTTTCGCCTACATATTCAGGTGAATGATATTTTTCAACATAAGACATAGATTGTGTACCAATTTCAGCCTTTTGTTCATCTGTCATATCCATTATCTCCAGAATTTTATCCTTGAGACTATCTATGTTGGCATTGATAATCGGACACTCTTTCCAAGAGGGGTAAAGTTCTTTCAGATCGTCTCTAAGATAACAAATGACTGGCGTTCCTAAGGACATTGCTTCAATAGCCAACCTACCGTAAGCCCCTAATAGAATTTGATCAAAAACAACATCTGCTTTTTGTATTTCTTCCAAAACCTTTGCGTTTCCTGTGTTTTGCAAAATAACAAGTTCACATCTCGTTTTTTTCGCATTTATTTCACTCACTGCTTTTTCAAGAAATTTTGTACCCTTAAAATGCGGATGATTGGTTGCATGCACAATCTTGAACAATGCCTGGGGATTCTTCTGTGCTCTACGTGCTTTTTGTCTGGGGATAGAACGCATATGAAAATGTATCAGATTTTGCTTACCCGCATCGTCTATCAAATAATCGGGCCAATCAATTGAAAGAACTATTAAATCTGCATGATTTTGACAATACTTTGTATTTTTTAAAATCATTTTTTTCGAAGCATGATAACAATAATACGGATCTGACTTCCAAGCTTTATGCAACTCTTGAAACGTTTTATTCTTGGAGTTCTCCCACACCTCGACATACTGAATGTCTCCCCCATAAGGATTCAAAATTATTTTCTTTCCCGCAAGATGGAGCAGTTGAAATTCAAACCATCTTAGAAAACCCGTTCTATCCAACAATCTATTCTGAAAGGGAAGAATGAAAATATCGAATTTAAACACAGCCCATATGAAAAAGAAGTAAATGAGCCCTATTTGACCAAAGAAGTTGTTATATAAGATTGGAAATGACGTCTTAAGGTCAAGGTCATATTTTATATGATTTCTTTCATGCTCGGGGATGATCCACGGGATCACGCTTGCTTTGTAACCAAATTTAACCAATGAATCTTTAACATAGATAAGATTATTGTTCGCCATTAATCCAAAGAGAACTCTATTATCATTTTGAGAGAAGAACCTTGCCAACACAGCACATGTAATCAACAAAGGAAACACAAGGAAGTCTAAGAAATACTTAATTGTTTGCTGAATCATACGCTTCATGAAAGCAGACTGACCATCTTCATCGCGATTTTTTCTAATTCATCTCCCTTAACATACCCACTCATTGGCAAACTCAACACTGTTTGTGAGAGGTTTTCACAAACAGGTAAAGAACCCCCTGTCGCTGTTGGATATTGCTTGTAAGCAGTTTGCAAATGGAGTGGTTTTACATAATACACCATCGTTGGAATGCCCGCTTCTTTAAGATTTGCCATCAACTTTGAGCGATCGATGTGCTTTGGTAGACGAAGTGTGTATTGTGCCCAAGCTGAAGTTACCCCTTCCATTAATTGAGGCACTTCAACGATGTCCCGAAGTGCCTGATTATAAGCGTCTGCAACCGTTTGTCGGGCTGTCAACTCCTCATCGAAAATGGCAAGCTTCTCGATGAGTATTGCCGCTTGGATTGTGTCTAATCGTCCATTCATGCCAATACGAACGTTGTCATATTTATCCGTACCCTGACCATGAACACGAAGAGACTTAATAATGGCTGCCAGCTCATCATTATTGGTAAAAATGGCGCCACCATCCCCGTAACAGCCAAGGGGTTTTGCTGGAAAAAAACTTGTTGTGGATATGTCACCAATATTTCCGACCTTGCGCCCTTTATAAGATGCGCCGAAACTTTGCGCGCCATCAGCCATAACCCAAAGGTTGTGGTCATCGGCAATTTCTTGAATTGCATCATATTCAGCCGGTTGGCCAAAAAGATCGACCGGAATAACACAAACTGGGCGAAGGCCATCTTTTTTAGCCTTTTGAATCCCTTGTATAAGACTCTGAGGGTCCATGTTATAGGTATTGTCTAAGGAATCTATAAATACTGGCGTTGCACCAACCCAGGCAACAACCTCTGCCGTCGCTGCAAATGTAAAGGATGGTATGAACACAGCATCACCTGGCCCCACATTTTTAGCCATTAGTCCCAAACCAAGAGCATCGGTTCCATTGGCGCACGTGATTGCATGCTTCGCACCACATAATCCAGCCAATTGTCTTTCAAGTTCATAAACTTCAGGCCCCATGATGAAAATACCATGATCAAGTACGCGTTTAATCGCGGCATCTATCTTAGGGCGAATCCTTTGAAGTTGGGTCTTTAAATCAACAAACTGAATAGGATGCAGTTGTGTTTCAGGCTGTTTTAGAGCTTGTGTCATCAGTTATTATCTCAGCTAAATTGTTATTAATAATACGGTAGCGTCGCCCTTCGCGAGGACAAACAAGATCTTCTCCTAATTTTTCTCCTGCATGACTGACCCATCCCAATTGCGTGGCAGGGTTCCCAACCATCACCGCATGTGGCTTCACGTCTTTCGTAATAACAGCCCCAGCCCCAATGAGGCAATAAGCCCCCAAACGATTGCCGCACACAATGGTGGCATTAGCACCAATGGTAACGCCCCGCTCCACATGAGTCTTTCTAAACGCGTCTTTTCGTTCTATTTCAGCACGAGGGTTATGAACATTAGTAAAGACACAAGCGGGGCCACAAAAGACGCCATCATCAAGAACCACCCCTTTATAAAGGCTTACGTTGTTTTGCACTTTACAACGGTTCCCAATGATAACATCTGGGCCTATCATCACATTTTGACCAATCACACAGTCTTCACCAATCTTTGTCCCCTTAATTACATGAGAGAAGTGCCATATTTTGGTGCCAAGTCCAATATCACACCCCGCATCAATAATAGCTGATTCATGAGCAAAATAAGGAAGTATTTCAGTATTGATACTCACATTCGTATGCGAATGAAGAGACTGTTGGGCAGAATCCAGTACCTGCAAGACACGCAAACCTTCCCTGCCATCTGTTCGAGGGGTTTGATTGTTTTGAATGCAATCAATAAAATGCTGACATTCAAGTTTCAGCGGCTCTGCGACTTCTAAAGGAACATGAAGCATATCTGCTTTTTCAGGTTGAGGGAGACCATCAACCCAGGTGACTTGATGGGGATACAGTTTTAGTTTCTCACCCCACGGCAAACCATCATCAAAGACTGCCATACCTCTGTCACCAACAACCACAAGTTTTTGTTCTTTATAAGGGTGCAACCAAGACACAAAGATATGGGCTTGGATACCATTTTTAAAACTCATGTGCGTTGTCGTCACATCATGAATACGGGGATTCAAATGACAAGCACCTGTGGCATAAACAGATTCTGGCAAATCGCCCGCAAGGCTTAATATCATGGAGATATCATGGGGAGCAAAACTCCACAGAATATTTTCTTCATTGCGAAATTTACCCAAGTTTAAACGGTTCGAATATATGTATTGCAATCGACCCAGATTACCTTTGTTGATAAGCTGCTTTAGCTCCAAGAATGCCGGATGGTATTGAAGCAAATGTCCAACCATTAACTTACGGTTACCTTCAATTGATAAATCACATAAGTTTTCTGCTTCTTCAATCTTTAATGATAAGGGCTTTTCCACAAATACATGTTTTCCAGCCTTTAAAGCTCTTTTTGTCAAATCATAATGTTGAGCCGCAGGAGCTGCAATCACAACACCATCGCAATCGCTTTTCAAAACATCTTCTAAGGAAAGTGCTGGCACCTCATACGTTTGGGCAGCTTTGTCAGCCAACTCCTGATTTGCATCACACACAGAGTGTAATGCACCCAGCTCTGCAAAGTTACGAACCAGATTCCGACCCCAATAACCACAGCCAATAACGGATATTTTAAGGTTAGACATTCTCATCTCCCACAGGAATTAAAAAACGATAAATGGGTTTAATATATTTTCGAGAATATATATACCACACAGAATTGTAGGCATTTGGGTAATTTTTATAAGACTTCACAGGCAAATTAAGCAAAGACTCCAGCTCACCTTCAGAAAGAGCAAACTTCTTCGCAACATATTGTTTCAAATAGGGTATTTCTTTTTCCTCAATGGGTGGGTTTTTAAGTTTCGCGAGCGCTTCGTCCCGAGACATGATGCCGGCACAAATTAAATTCGAGAAATGACCTTTGCGCTTATCAAACCCAAATTTCTGAGGCAATATATAGCCTTGAAAGAACTTTGTGTAAATGGACTCATAATGTTTGCCACCATAGTCTTGCCAATCTAATTCCTGCTCTATAATGTTTCGAGCTTCATTTAAATCAAACTTAAAATAGTTAAAGATGGGAACGAATGATATCCCACGAACTTTTTCATAGTAAAAGCGCTTAATGCTATTTAAGTAAGGAAACGTGGACAGTTTTAAGGTTCCAAATTTTTGACTGACATTCTTGATATATCTATAATCACTATGGCCTTGAGACCAGGCGGCGGGCATGATCCGTTCTGTGACAAAATTAGCCCCACTAATAAGATGTTTTATATTGTATTTTGAGGCAACCTCGTACAAGGTGCCGCAAATGGCGTGATCCGTTGGAATCTCTGAATCAGGAGTTGAGGCTTTCAAAAAGGCTAATTGCAGGTCTCTAAATTCATCCCAATCAAGAACTTTTGTATATAAATCTATCCCGAGCTTTTTTACGATATTCTCAACATTCATGACCGACAGCTCAGAATTCCAACCATTATCCATATGTACAGCAATCGGGCGAAGGCCTAATATTTTAGTCACAACATAGGCAACATAGGTACTATCCACACCCCCGCTCAGGCCAATCACACAATCATATTTTTTGCCACGTCCCCGTCTTTTAATGTCACTCACCAAATCCTGAAGTAATTGATCTGCATTAATCTGTTGGGCTGGTAGTTTAGGGAGATTCTGCAAATAGGATTTGCAATGTGAACATTGACCCTTCTCATCAAAGAGGATATCTGGATCTGTGTTATCCATCACACAAAAATTACAAATTTTAACGCTCATCATCTTCCTCTAATATTGAATAAGAACAGCCTTATGAGGCCCTTGATATATAAACTTACTTCCCGCCGCAATTGAATGGGCGCCCTTTTGAATTGCAGTCTCTATGTCCTGATTGGATCGGGCTCCACCACACATCACAATCGGAATGTCAATCTTACTTTTTAGCGCTTCTAATAAGCTGTAATCTAGTCCTGAGAATTGTCCATCATTTTTAATACTGTGAAGAATAATTTCACCACATTTAACTTTGTTGATAAGTTCCGAAACGGCATCAATCGAAATTTTAACCTTTTCCCGGCCTCCTCTTTTATAGAATACATGTTTGCCAAAGATATTGACAGTGTAGTCCAATGACAAAGAAACCGCTTGGGCCCCATATTCTTCTGAGATCTTTTCAACTTCTTTTGGGTTTTCAAAAGCAAGGGAGTTAATGATGATTTTTTCAGCCCCTAAGCCAATGATCCTTTGAGCATCCTCACTGTTTTGAATTCCACCACCATAACCAACAGGCATTTGACACTCCGAGAGGAGCAATTCAATATACTCATAATCCAGTTTCCCTTCAAATCTGTTGGGTGAGATATCCAGAATGATGAGCTCATCAACTTCTTTATCATTGAATATTTTCACCGCATTCAACGGATCACCAATATAGGTGGGGTTTTTAAAACAAACCGTCTTTACAAGTCGCCTATTGAGGATTTGGAGAACGGGTATGCGTCGTGGTTTCAGCATGATAGGCTCAAGAAATTTTTCAGGAGTTGCATTCCCTGATTGTAGCTTTTCTCAGGATGGAACTGAACCGCCGTCGTCATTCCGTTACTGACAAGAATGGGGAATTTGTAGCCATAATCAACAAACGCAACTGAATGATCTGATTGAGGAAAGTGGAAGGAATGCGAAAAATAAAACCTTTTCTCCAAATTGATATGATCCAGGAGGCTCATCTGGGGGTGAGAAGCAGTGGCCTTTATATAATTCCAACCAAGATGGGGTATTCTTAGGGTCCCATCTGATTTAATTTTTTGAACAATCCCTTTAAAAATACCCAAGCCCTCCTCGACTCCTTCTTCGCTTCCTTCAAACAGAATCTGTGCTCCAGCACAAATCCCCAATATTTTCTTTCCTTGTCGATTTTCTGCCCCTTTGAAATAGTCGTAAAAACCGGAGGCTTTTAAGGCATGAACACATGAATCGAATGAACTGACACCTGGTAAAATAATCTTACGAACATCTGGATTAATTTCATCAGGGTTTCTGGCAATAGTGAAAGGTATTTCGAGTCGTTTTAAGGCAGATACAACAGAACCAATGTTGCACCGATCATAATCGACAATTTGGAGGAGATTCGCAGTGTGCAAGGAATGATCCATGGGTTAGTTAATAACAGACTTTATTGTATTTATGATTGAATGGTGCTCAGGAACAAAATGAGCTTTCCCGTATTTTATATAATAATCGAAATCTTCTATACCCGTGGGTGATATAATTAGAGAAGGAACATTAAAATACGCCGCTTCAATAATAGATGAAGATGCCGTTGTAACAACACAATCACAAATTGAAAGAACAGAATATATGGAAGAATCTCCATTATCATAAAAGACATTATTTAAATTTAAATTTTTTATATTTTGGAGCCCATAATCATTCTTGTACGCAGGATGCGATCTTATCCACCATAACCACGGCTCTTCAGAAATAGAAACTTCATGTGCGAGTTGGTCCCAATCTGTCCTACCAAAAAACTGCGGCTGCAAAGGAATAAGTATAATTTTTTCAAATTTATGATGCTTTTTGGAAATTTCTTCTGCTTGTTTTCTTATAGATTCTTGAAAGATATTGCTACACAAAAGAGGAAATCCTAATTTTTCGTGTTTGCAGGACGATAAAAAGCTTAGTGAATTTTGCGTGGCGAAAATATTACAGCTTGCTTCATCCCAAAACAGGAAGTGAGATGGAGTGATTTCATATCCATGTGTAGGAACTTTATTCCATTTATGGTATGCTGGGGAATTTTCTATGCCTCCATGTTGAATATCATATAAAGAAACTCCAAGGTTTTTGCAGGCCAATGCCAATCCATACCCTAAATAACCATAATAACAAACCACATAGCAAACTTTGACTCCTTTAAACTTGATATAACCATAAAAAAACCAGGAAAGAATATAGATAATAAGTCCCTTTAGAATCACTTCCTTTTGAGATAAATGAATATCCAGCCCTTTTTCTTTTAAATAATCATAAAACTTTTCATAATCAGGAAGAAAAAAAGAACCGCCCATAAAAAATATGAGCAATCTTGAAATGACATAGGCGATACGTTCGGCACCTAATAAACTAAAATATTTTTTTTTTAGGTTAGGAGTCGTAAAGGGAAGCTGAGAAAAAAATATAGCTTTATCTGGCGATATTTTTTTCAAGTCACAAATTGGGTCACAAAATTTATCATAGTATGTATTATTTATTTTAAATTTTGAAATA
>JAIESE010000064.1 GCA_019746225.1 Alphaproteobacteria bacterium
GTATGGATTATATGGAAAGGGCCATGACAACGCGGTTTCCTTCTTGGAAAGCTTTTTGTGAGGAAAGGAAAGGGCTACGGCGTGTAGCTGTCAGTGCGAGTGCTTCTCAGAGCTGTTATGAATTTTCCTTTGAACCCTCCGATTTGCTGATCATGGGACAAGAAAGTTCTGGTTTTCCGCCAGAAATTATAAAAGACTGTCATGAAAGTGTAATTATCCCCATGGTTTCAGGTGTGCGTTCTTTAAATCTTGCTCTTGCGGCTGCTATTGTTTCAACTGAAGCCCTTCGTCAAACCCACCAACTTCCAGGAGGTTCCCTATGACAACTCAACAAAATCGTGCTTCTAGGTGGTTTTTAGACCTCCAATCTCAACTTATTGAGAGTTTAGAAACTCTGGAAAAGGAAGCCACCCTTTCTCAATATGAGAAACCTGCCAGCTCGTTTGTACGTAAGTCTTGGGAACGAGAGGGGGGCGGAGGCGGTACCATGGCCGTATTAGAAGGCCGTGTTTTTGAAAAAGCGGGCGTTAATTTCTCTGAAGTTTACGGAGAATTTTCCGAAGAGTTTAGGAAGCAAATTCCTGGCGCTGAAGAAGATCCCCGCTTTTGGGCCAGTGGCATTTCAGTTGTGATTCATCCGTGCAATCCTCATGTGCCTATAGTTCATATGAACACACGGATGATTCAAACCCAGAAGCTTTGGTTTGGTGGTGGAGCTGATTTAACCCCCTGTTTTCCCATTGATAAGGATACCCAAGATTTTCATGCAGCCTTTAAAAAGGTCTGCGATTCCTATGAAGCTACTTCTTATGAAAAGTTTAAAAAGTGGGCGGATGAATATTTTTATCTTCCTCATCGTCAGGAACCTCGGGGTGTGGGCGGCATTTTTTATGATTATGTGAACAGTGGTGATTGGGAGCATGATTTTGCTTTTACGCAAAATGTAGGAAAAACCTTTGCCGCCATTTACCCAGAAATTGTCCGAAGGCATATGAATACCCCTTGGACAGAGCTTGATAGAAAGGTTCAGCTTAAAAAGCGGGGCAGGTATGTGGAATTTAATCTTATTTATGACCGAGGAACCCACTTTGGCCTGAAGACGGGTGGAAATACGGAGGCCATTTTGATGTCTCTGCCGCCACTTGTTGAATGGCCGGCGGCTTGATGGTAAGATATTATTCAAAAAACTCATAGCCACATAATTTATCCGCCTGGTTAAAGTGCTAGCAAAAGCAATTCAGAGTGCTACTTTTTATCGCGAATCTTGCGCCAGTTGGCGTGATGTTTTTGATGCTCTCCAAGGGTTTCAGAGAAAGCATGACCACCCGATCCGTCAGCCACGAAGTAAAGGTAGGCAACACTAGCAGGGTGGGCAGCAGCCTTTAACGAAGAAAGGCTTGGATTTGCAATGGGGGTGGGAGGGAGACCTCGATATAGGTAAGTATTATAAGGACTTTCAAATTTCAAATCTCCACGAAATAGCGCGCGTCCTAATCCCTCGCGACCATTTGTTAAGGCATAAATTATCGTTGGATCAGCTTGAAGAGGCATTCCTTGTTTCAGGCGATTTAAAAAGACAGCCGCAACCAGAGGTTTCTCGGGTGTCTTTGAGGTTTCCTTTTCGATAATAGAGGCTAAAACTAAAAGTTCTTGAGGAGATCGAAGAGGATGATTATCGCAACGCTCTGCCCAAGCTGCTTCAAGGGCATGTTCCATGGCTTTTTTCATGCGATTCAGGATGATATAACATTCCGTTCCATGGGGAAAATGATAGGTCTCTGGCAAAAGAGTTCCCTCTTCAGGGGTTTCACAAGCTCCTTGAAAATGTACATTTGAAGAAATTTTTTCAACGAGCCGATGGCACGTTTCTCCCTCAATAAGGGTGACTCCGTGGAGAATAACTTCACCTGACTTTAAGATGTGAATGAGTTGGGCTGGGGTTATGGAGGGAGGGATGAGATACTCACCGGCTTTAAGCTTTTGAGCGGCTCCCGTTGTATAAACGACCGCTTTAAAGAGAAGAGGAGAGTTTAAGACTTCATACTGGTTAAGGGTTTTTGCAATTTGAGAAAGGGAGGCACCTTTTTCGATAAAGATGGTGGTTTTCTCATTTTTTTGAGGGTGTTGGATCCAATAGGCCGCATAACCTGCAATTATTGAGGGTAAAGCAATAAGTAGGGCTATAAAAACAAAAAGTTTGCGATGGAGAATTCGTTTCAACCAATTCATGCCCACCAAGGCTTAGATAGCTCCCATCACAAGAGAGGCATTGGTTCCACCAAATCCAAAGGAGTTGGACATAGCATAGCGAATCTTTTGTTCTTTTGCCTTATGAGGAATGAGATCAATGCCGTCAGTTCCTTCTGAAGGATTATCTAGATTGATCGTGGGTGGCAAAATACCGGAATTTAAGGCAAGGATTGAGAAAATAGCCTCAACACCACCAGCTGCACCTAGTAAGTGACCTATGGCTGATTTTGTAGAAGACATATTTGTATTATGGGTAAAGAGACGCTTAACTGCTCCTAATTCGATCATATCACCGATAGGAGTTGCCGTGCCGTGGGCATTGATGTACCCAATATCCTCTGGATTCAATTTAGCATGGCGAAGGGCCCCCTTCATGGCGCGAAAGCCACCGTTTCCATCTTCAGCAGGGGCTGTGATGTGGTGGGCATCGCCTGAAAGGCCATAACCTAAAACTTCAGCATAAATCTTGGCTCCGCGTTTTTTCGCGTGTTCATATTCTTCTAAAACAACGACGCCGGCTCCTTCTCCAATCACAAAACCATCTCGGTCACGATCCCAGGGACGGGATGCCCTTTCTGGCTCATCATTGAAATTGGTTGAGAGGGCTCTTAAGGCCGCAAACCCAGCAACGCCAATCTCACAGACTGCAGCTTCGGCGCCACCAGCAATCATGACATCTGCATCACCCCATTGAATCAAGCGAGCAGCGTCTCCAATAGCGTGAGCACCTGTGGAGCAAGCTGTAACGACAGCATGATTAGGACCTTTAAATCCATGGCGAATGGAAACTTGCCCAGAGACAAGGTTAATTAAACAAGAGGGAATAAAGAAGGGACTTATTTTCCGAGGCCCGCCTTCTTTTAAAAGGATAGAAGCGTCATAAATGCGAGGAAGACCCCCTACACCTGAACCAATCATAACGCCAGTCATTTCTCTTTGCTCTTCTGTTTCAGGAACCCATCCCGAATCAGTAAGCGCTTCCTCTGCTGCCGCAATGCCGTAGAGGATAAATGTATCGATTCTTCTCCGTTCACTGGGAGGCATATAATCCGTAGAATTAAATTGACCTTCCTCTGTTCCTAAGGGAACAAGGCCAGCAATTTTCGAAGGGTAAGCTTCTGTATCAAAGGTATCTATGCGTCGAACTCCTGATTCACCTTGAATAAGACGTCTCCAGGTGGTTTTAACACCGTTTCCTAGAGGGGTCACAAGACCCAAACCTGTTACAACAACTCGACGCATAGATTTATACCATTAATAATTTACTTAGA
>JAIESE010000065.1 GCA_019746225.1 Alphaproteobacteria bacterium
TGCCTCCCGTAGGAGTCTGGGCCGTGTCTCAGTCCCAGTGTGGCTGATCATCCTCTCAGACCAGCTATAGATCGTAGGCTTGGTAGGCCTTTACCCCACCAACTACCTAATCTAACGCGGGCTGCTCTTTCGGCGATACATCTTTCCCCACACGGGCTTATCCGGTATTAGCCACAGTTTCCCGTAGTTATTCCGAACCAAAAGGTACATTCCCACGCGTTACTCACCCGTCTGCCACTAACTTATAGAGCAAGCCCTATAAGTCCGTTCGACTTGCATGTGTTAAGCATGCCGCCAGCGTTCGTTCTGAGCCAGGATCAAACTCTCATGTTATGTATCCTGAATTGACGAAGCTCATATATGCATGTACATCTACTAGTATGTATTAGCGTTAAGCTTCGACATTCAAGTCGATTCCTTACGCCACCTACATACCTTCCTATATTAACTCTTTCAAAGATCAAAAAGGGTCGTTGGGACTTCTCAGCTCCAACAACACTGTATTCACACTTCTAAGCCATCTTTACATACCCTGTCAAACACTTTTCTTCATTTAATTAAAGATTCTTTAAATAAAATTAAAAAGCCCTTAATTTTCAATGGTATTATACCGTCACACCAGAACGCCGCGCTTGTGAAAAAACCCAGATGACAAAAAGGGATTGCAATAGGACGTATCCAAACACTAACCCCAGAAACGGCATATATCCCATCGGCGTTATCAATGCCATTGACCCAAGCAACACAACACTTAAATAATATAAGCCACTGACTTGACTATGAGTGTAACCAGACCTGTTCAAAAGATGGAGGAGAAAGTCCCGATTTGGCTCAAACATAGAACGACCTAATGAAAGGCGCCGAATCACAGTGAAGACCGGATCAAACCATATAAATCCCAACGGGTAGATGAGAAGAAATAATCGGGCATTTATAAATAGCCATGTCGGCTGCTCCGGATGGCTTTTCTGGCCCATCAAGGCGATAATGCCAACCATAAGCCCAATAAAGACACTTCCAACATCACCTAAAAATATCCGGCCTTTCGGAAAGTTATAGAGATAAAACCCCAGAATAGCCCCAAACAGGACAACACAAATAAGGTATGTCCAATAATCACTGCTAAAGGAACTTGGCATCAGAATTGTCGTAGCTAACATAAATGGCAATGCCAGTAAGACGGAACCCGATAACAAGCCATTGAGTCCATCCACAAAATTTGCAGCATTCGTCACAAAGATAATGAAAAGAAGAGTCAGAAAGAATTCAACAAAGGGAAGAATGAGAAGCCCTTCCAAAGCAGGGCAATGAATTTTGAGCCCGGCTGCCACTAAAGCCATCGCAATGCAGGCCTGGACCAAAAGCCTCAAGCGGTAAGGTACATGACCGATGTCATCTAGAAAACTCACCCCTGCCCCTATGAGACTCGCCCCGGCCACAAGCCCCAAAACATCCCATGAGAAACCATGAGACGGAGGGTAAAGATAAAAGAGCAGACTTGCGCCTCCAAAAAAGCTCACCACTACAGCGACACCTCCTGCTCGAGGCGTAGGCATATCGTGCGCTGAGCGACTCTTAGGCACGTCAGAAATGTTGATAAGAATCATCGCTCTTGTGATCAAATGAGACAGCACAAAGGTAAAGAGAAAAGAAATCAGATAGGGATGTGTTAAATAGAATGACATTCTAGCGCTCTCTATAATGTGGCTGGGGGACCTGGATTCGAACCAGAGTTGCCCGGTCCAGAGCCGGGAGTTCTACCGCTAAACTATCCCCCAATGCTTCCATGACCTATCATATCCACTGCTTTTTGAGAAGGCGGAAAATATAGGTCATAACGATAATGCCTGGGAAGGATCTTCCCTTTTTTTACGAAAAGGATGCTTCCCAATCCTTCAATTGATAAGAAATTTTGGCATTTGACATTCATAAAGCGATTTTTAATTCCCTTTGTGATATGCTTATGGTGAGAGACATAAAATTTAGGTGTCAAGAGCAACGAATGAGAGTGATGTGTTGAGTAGCGTATCAAGAAGAAAGACTGGCAGATATCCATTAGCCCGCCACATGCCCACGGTCCAGCCTGGGCCGGTGATTGCGGCTATTGATCTTGGTACCACGTCTTGTCGCTTGCTGGTCGCTCGACCTGAAGGAACGAGCTTTCGGGTTGTCGACTCATTTTCGCGTGTCGTTCGCCTTGGAGAAGGGATTCAGGCGAACAATCTCTTGCAACCTGCCGCCATCACGCGGACGCTCGAAGCCTTAAGGATATGCCGAGACAAAATATCCAAAAATCATGTGACCAAGATCCGTGCCGTGACAACTGAAGCATGCCGACGGGCGGAAAATAGCGCTGATTTATTGCAGAAAGCGCGCACAGAGCTTGGGATCAATATAGAGGTTATTACCCCTCTTGAAGAAGCTCGATTAGCCTTGTCTGGCTGTGCCGCCATTCTTGACCCCACCATCCCTTACGCAGTTGCCTTTGATATTGGGGGCGGTAGTACGGAAATTATCTGGTTAAGATTATTACCCTCACCAAAAAACAGGCGCTCCACAATTCCTATTGTCGAAGTCATAGACTGTGCTTCCCTACCCTTTGGCGTTGTGACTTTGAGTGAAATTTATGGAACACGCTTCACTGACTTTGGGATATACGATGATTTACGCCAAAAGGTCGCCGGGGAGGTAGCCCGTTTTTCTGAAAAGAATAATATTATCAGCCACATCCAAAATGCCGAAGTTCAAATGGCGGGAACCTCAGGTACAGTCACTACCATCGGCGCTCTTCATTTAAAATTACCAAAGTATGATCGACGATTTATTGATGGGCTCTTTCTTGATTTAAAAGACATTCATACGGTGAGTGCGGGCCTTTTGGCCATGACCCATCTCGAGCGTGCCCAAAGTTCTTGCATTGGCCCCGGACGTGCAGACCTCGTCTTGATGGGAACGGCAATTTTAGAGGGAATCTGTGATGTCTGGACTTTGCCGCGCTTACGTGTAGCGGATCGCGGTGTACGCGAAGGTATATTAATGGACTTGTTAGAGGAGCTATAGACCGTGACGCGACCACCGCGCCCTTCCAATAAACAAAAGAAAAAGACCACAGACAAAAAGAAAAAGGGATCTCCTAAGGTTGGTAAAGTCATGCTCAAGGACCGCGTTAAGCGAACTGAATCTTCCCGCATGTGGCTTCTGCGACAATTGAATGATCCTTACGTTGAAAAAGCGCGTGATTTGGGATATCGATCCCGAGCCGCCTTCAAACTGATCGAAATCGATGCAAAATTCCGTTTCTTAAAACCGGGTATTACTGTCGTTGACTTAGGAGCCGCCCCAGGAGGGTGGACACAAGTAGCCGTAGAAAAGCTTAAAATCGGCACACAAAAAGGGGCAACAACAGGCAGCCAGATTATTGCCGTGGATCTGACCGAGATGTCTCCTTTGAACGGCGTTACCATCCTAACAGCTGATTTTACAGAAGATACAACAGTGGAGAGCATTCTGGAAAGTCTTGCAGCAAAGGCCAATGGTGGCGTTGACGTTCTCTTGAGTGATATGGCCGCTCCTGCCAGTGGAATGACAGACGTTGACCATATTCGCATCATGAATTTAGTTGAATCTGCTTACGAATTTGCCTGCCTTGTCTTAAAACCCGGCGGCACATTTGTTGCCAAGGTTCTCCAAGGAGGCACCGAAGCCACCCTTCTCGCCCGTTTAAAAAAATCCTTCGCCAAAGTCAGCCACTTCAAACCCCCTGCAAGCCGAAAAGATTCTGCTGAAGTTTATGTGGTGGCTCAAGGGTTCCGGAAGGTTCCTTAAGAAAAACAATGGTAAACCTCAGCGTTTTCCTATAATATCCCCCCATGGAAACGATCATTCAAAATAAATTGTCTGAAGCTTTAAAGCCTCTTTTTTTAGAGGTTGTAGATGAATCTCATAAACATGCAGGTCATGCAGCGGCTCGACCTGGGGGAAAGAGTCATTTTAAGGTCACGATCGTCTCAGAGGCTTTTACCCCCCTCAGCCTCATTGCCCGCCATCGCCTCGTTCATACAATTTTAGAAGACGAGCTTAAAGGGCAGATTCATGCCCTTTCATTAGTCCTCCGATCCCCAGAAGACGTACCATGAACCCTGAAGAAATCATCAAACGCATTTTATATCGAGACGCCCTTATTCTGGTTTTGGATAAACCGTCCGGTATTGCTGTACATACTGCCAATGGGGGTCTACATAATCTGGAAAGGTACTTCCCTGCCCTTCAATTTGGGTTGCCAAATCCTCCGACGCTCGGTCATCGCTTGGATCGCGGCACAAGTGGGTGCTTGATTTTGGCTCGCCATAAGGAAGCGGCAAGACGTTTGGGTGTATTATTTGCCGAAAACCGCATTAAAAAGTCATACTGGGCTGTTGTTTCTGGTAGATTTTCTGAAGACGAGGGGCGTATTGATTTGCCATTGAGCAAACAATCAAGCAGTCGTAAGCATTGGTGGATGAAGGTTGACCAGGAGAATGGCGTCTCCGCCATAACAGATTACCGGGTATTGGGGCGAGGAGATGGACTCACTTGGCTGGAACTAACCCCTCAAACGGGGCGGACCCACCAGCTTCGGGTCCATTGTGCGGCCCTTGGGCACCCCATCCTTGGAGATTATATTTATGGACCTGATCAAGAGGGAATCCCAAAGGATGGACTACACCTCCATGCACGCTCTCTGGAAATTCCTCTCTATCCAAAAAAGGCTCCTATTCCCGTGGCGGCCATGCCTCCTCTTCAAATGCAAGAGGCCCTCGCTGCTTGCGGGTATGCAAGCGAAGCATAAGGTTTTACCCTTTATTTTGAGTCTTTCTCCACTCTTTCACATTTTGGATATGGGTACTGTAGGTCGGCGAAAATGCATGACCACCCGTGCCATCCGCAACAAAGTAATAATCATTCGTAGGCGCTGGATTCATAACTGCTTGTAGAGATTTGAGGCCCGGGCATGCGATTGCTTTTGGCGGCAAACCTGGTATGACATAGGTGTTATAAGCAGACACATGCTTCATATCGTTTAGCGTCGGAAGACGCCCCAATGGCTTTTCTCCAAGGGTGAGGCCATAGATCGCCGTCGGATCCGACTGCAGCTTCATTCCTTTCTTGAGGCGATTAAGAAATACGGCGGCAACAAGGGGCCGTTCTTTTGCTATGCCCGTTTCTTTTTCAACCATGGAAGCCAAGACCAAAAGCTCCTCAGGTGTCTTAAGGGGAGAATCTTCTTTTCGGGCCTTCCAGACTCTTTCTAAAGTTTGTTTCATTGCCCGACGCATTTGAGACATGATTTTCTCCCGAGAATCACCCCGCACGTAGCTATAGGTTTCCGGTAACAGGGCCCCCTCCTCAGGGATCCGAATGATCTTCCCGCTCATATTCGGAATTCCTTTGATCACATCCATAATTTGATGTACGGTCATCCCCTCAGGTATGGTGACCTGGTGCACAACAACTTTACCGCTTGCCAGGATATGTACGATATCAATCGGACGCGCTTGGGCCGGAATGATATACTCCCCTGCTTTTAAGGCGCCACGATTTCCAGAGATAAGGACAGCAGACATAAAAACCCAAGGATGTACCAAAACCCCATCCTTTTTGAGGATTTGAGCCGTTGTGGATAAGGTATTCCCTTTTTCAACAATGACCGTAACATCTTGGGCATGGGGGCCAAACGAAAGGACGCCTCCGGGTCCCCAGATAAGGAATACCCACCCCAGGGCTCCAATGCCCAAAAAGAACAAAAAACTGAGTATTATTCGACGCATAAAAATAGATTAAGACGTTTTGAGGTTAAATTCTAGAGGAAATAGTGTGTTGACCAATTACGTGTCTTGGTCAACACTTGATGTTCTGTGGTCGTCGACTCCTCTTATTCGTCTTTCCCTCTTGGTAACACTTCAGGGTTGGAGCCATCTTTATTGATTGTACTATTACCATCTATATTATTCGCACTCTGCCCATCAACATGAATTGAACCTGTCCCATCTATCGTGGTTGTTCCTATAGGGTCACTGTACAATGGCTCATCTCTTGTTCCCCCTGGGTCCCAAGGTGAAGCAATTGCCGCATTAATAGAAATCAATAGACCACCAAACAAAACAGCGGATGTATTTAATTTACTCATCTTTTCCTCCATTATTAATAGATGCATATTTTATAATACATACTTTGTATTAACATCCATTTAATCATGTATTTGTTTTTATTAAATTGATTCATAAATATTATTCTCATATGTGGCTCATATATTTGTGATTTACTATTGAGGTGTGGTTATAAAGAACATTTCTAGACATCTCAGGACCAATTCCTCTATACTACCTGGAGAATAAGGATATAATCGTGTCAAATTTGCGAGTTTTACAAATTTTACCGGAACTGAACGGAGGCGGGGTTGAGCGAGTCACCCTGGACATGGTCGCTGGTTTGAGACAAGCTTTTCCAACTACTTTTGTAGCCTCAAGCGGCGGATCCCTTTTACCATGCCTTGAACAGGCAGGGGGTTCCCATTTTACTTTACCTTTGGCTACCAAAAACCCCTTGCAAATGTTAAGCAATGCGCGAAGATTGGCTCATCTCATCCGATTACATAACATTCAACTCATCCATGCTCGATCTCGGGCGCCTGCCTGGAGTGCCTTGTGGGCTGCGCGTCTCGCGAAGATTCCGCTTGTTACCACTTATCATAGTGCCTACAACACCTCAAACGCCCTCAAATCTTTCTACAATTCAATAATGACCAAGGGTGACCGAGTTATTGCTATCTCAGAATTCATTATGAAGCATATTGGGCAAGAACATCCAACAGCGGTTCCTCGAGTTCGTCTCATTCATGAAGGGATAGATGTTGAAGAATTTGACCCACAACTAGTAACGCAACAAGAAATAATAGATTTACGCAAAACCTGGAGTATTCCGCCTCATGCGACTGTGTATTTGCTGCCCGGCCGCGTGACGCGCATCAAAGGTCAAACCATCTTTATTGAAGCGATACGACGCCTCAATAACCCGAATGTATTTGGGATTATTTTAGGAAGGAATCAGGAAAATTCCCCCTATTCTATTGATGTGCGACGCCAATGTGAGGGACTCCCTATTCGCCTTGTTCCTCATATATCTCAACCTCGAGCCGCCTATGCCGCCGCTGACTTTGTTGTTTATCCTTCCCTGGCTCAAGAAGCCTTCGGGCGCGTCACCGCAGAAGCCGGTGCCATGGAACGCGTGATTATTGCTTCTAACCATGGCGCCACTTCTGAACTGTGCCAAGATACTAAAACTGGCTATCTTATACCCCCAGGCGATTCACGGGCTTTAGCAGATGCCATGATTCAGACACTAAAACTTTCTCCTGAAAATAGCCAAAAAATGGGAAAAGCAGCCCGTGCCCATATCTGTAAAAATTTCTCCTTAAGCAAAATGTGCAATAAAACCATAGATTTATATAGAGAGTTAGTCCATTGAAACGCATTCTTGTCATCAAACTGGGAGCCCTGGGGGATATGTTTGCAGCCACCTCCGCCTTTGAAGCCATCCGCGCTCATCACCCGAAGGATCACATCACCCTCTTAACGACCCGCCCTTATGAAAGCTTAGGACAGCAAACCGGCTATTTTGACGAGATTTGGCTAGACGAGCGAGCAAAGTTTACTAAATTGAAAACCCTGTGGAAAGTACGACAAAAGTTAAGATCTGGCTCCTTCGACAGAGTCTATGATCTTCAGATGGTCGATCGGACAAATTTCTATTCGCACTTGATCAAAAATCCATTTGAGCGGAAGAAGCGCCCTGAATGGGTCGGAACTTCATGGGGAGCCTCGCATCGCTATTATCTTCCCGACGTGCCCACCTATCATCAAGAACGTCTACAAGGCCTCTTGAAGGCGGGAGGAATAGATGTCCTGCCTCCTTTGAACTTAACCCGCTTATCAGGGGATATCCGAGACTTCCCCCTCCCCACCCCTTATGTTTTATTGGCTCCTGGCGCCTCACCTGCCCATCGGCACACGAAATGCTGGCCCTTGGATTGCTATGGCGCGGTTGCTGCAGCTCTTGTCAAAGAAGGTCTTACCCCTGTTATTGTTGGTGGGCCAGACGAAGACAACAGTATCATTACAGATCATTGCTCTGAAGCGATTGATTTAACAGGAAAAACTAAGGTGATGGACATGATTACACTTGCCACTCACGCGACCTTTGCCATTGGCAACGATACTGGGCCGATGCATATTGCCTCAACTTGCCTTTGTCCTGTTATGACGCTCTTTTTTGGAAAGAACGACCCCAAAGCCTGTGGCCCTCGCGGAATTTTCTACCGTCATGTATATGCCCCAACCAAGGAATTGCTCGCTTTTTCCGAGGTATTATCCCATTTACCAGAATTTGTAGAAAAGTTTAAGAATCGACACAGTAAACCTATTGATATTTAAGGTTTCCGCCCTATCTTATATAGTGATGAGGGTATGTTTCACTCATACATTGCGCAAAAGATAGGAGGGTTTCATGTCAATCAAATCATTAGTCCTAATGACCAGCTTGTTTCTGGTATTAAGCGGCACACAGAGTACTGTTTGGGCTGATTATACGTCTCCAGGCTCTGCAGCAGAAGATGAGATAGAGGCTATTATTTCAAGAAATCAAATGAGCGCTGTTCTCTTCGATCAGGAACAATCCCCCCACCTCTCTAGGAAAGAGATTGAATCTCGCTTAGAGGCCCCTTCACAGAAAATGAAAGAATACTTTGTCAGCATCAACAAAGCCATGAAAGTCCAACAGTATCTTGATCAATTCAATCTTGAATCTGAAGCTGATCAGACTACAAAAGTGTTATTCGATGATGTAATAGCTCTAAATCTTGCAATCAAACTGGGCTTTTCAACAAGTGACAATCCTAAAATGAAGGATCTTGATAAAGTTCGTATGGCTTTTAATGAAATCGTATTACTTGAGCAAGTCCAAAATATAGTGGAACCTTCCAATCAGGATGAATCCTACACAAAATCTCTCGTGATGCCTTATTTTGTTGAAGACTATATCACAATGAAGTTCTATGAAAAGGCAGGATTTTCAATGCGTGTAAATCCCATTGTCGACACTGGCTTTAATGACCAAACATTCTTAGGTCAAATTGGGAAGGCGCTCTTAAAGGCAGGACAAAGCTTGGAAGATACTAACCCTTATGCCCCCTATTATGCCTGGGGTCCTTAAAGCAGCTGCCCTCAACAATACCTAAAGGAGGGGTTAGCCCCTCCTTTTTAACATATTGTAATTTCTATATTTTTTTTAAAATACATGTGGGAAACGTTGCTAAAAAGACATAATTCATGCTTTTAATTAAAAAGCATTGATAATTTTTCATAATATGAATTGACATCTGAAGGTGAAAAGAAGATATTTGAAAAAATTATTATCAACTTTAGGAAAATTAAATGACAAAATATAGACTTGTTTTAGGCGCTTTTTCTCTATGTACTTTGCAAACGAATGCGGCTGAAGGGCACGTTCCTTATGACGATGCAGCCTATGCTCGAACAGGCGTTAGAAAGCTCCACGATAAGATGATAGAAAATAAAATTTTGACGGAAGCAGAGGTTGAAGAAAACGAGAGCGCTAAAGCGAAGCTGGTTGAAGATATTAATGGGGCAAATTCACGGGGGGATAATGAGGCTGCCAATAAAGCTTTAAGAGAGCTTGGCAATAGAATAGCCTCTGACATAAAGAAAATTGCTAAATTAACAGAAGCAACCACCATCAATAATAAGTAGGGAGAAATCATTACTTCTTAATGGGTAGTATTACTTCCATAATTTAGAAATTCTTTGGTAATTCCAACATTTTCAAGAAAGGTTTTGGCAAGGTACCAATGATTTGTATTTCGGGGTATATGATCTGATTTATCTCCATGAAGTCTATGAATTACTGTCTTCACAATTTGATGGTTCGTAAAAGAACGTGCTAAGAACACATCCCCACGTTTCGCACTGGCAACCATACCCTCATTTAGTTCACACACAAGGCTTTTATATTGATTCATAGGCAATGACATTTTTGCAAATTCAGCCCCTGCCCCAAGCAAGATTTTAGCCGTAAGTACCGCCTCATCACTCAGTTTTAGGGGCAAATTGTTGGCAAGTGTTTGATCAGAAGGCTGGAGGGTCTCTGTCCTTTCATTTCTACCCTTACTCTTCTCAGAATATTTTAGCCATGGCTTTTGAAGCAGGGGCTCTAGTTCACCAGGCTGTATGGATGAGAGAGGCTCTTGCACAATGATGGACTGTTCTCTGATTGGAACAGAAACATCGGGCACCTCTGGTCGCCTAATAGGCTCCTGAACCGACTTGCCTTCATTGGGCGCTTGCGCTGTTTCTAGTACAGGTGGATTTGCTTCTTCCCTAATCTCAGGCTTATTTTCATTGGGAATTTCATTAGGCTTTTGCTTAACTCCCCCCTTCTTTGCGTAACGCGCATTTCTTTTCTTCTTGTTAGATTTCTTGGGAGAAATTGCGTTCTTATCTACCAGATTTGACGGCAAAAAGGATTTTCGTACCTCACGTTCATAGAATTCTGCTTTACCTGATTCAGCTTCTTCATCACTAAGCTCTAAGCGTTTCATTTCAAGGATATCTATCAATGTCTTAACAAAATCTTGGGTTATGTGAACCTCACAATACATATATTTTGCATCACAGTATGAGTCAAGTAACCCTTTCTTATGCGTATTTTGTCGCTCCATCCTTCTGCTTTTACTAGCTAATTCAGAAATAAGATTTTTGAGATACATAGATTCAAGTTTTTGATCATTTTTTACCGAAAGAAATACAGAAAAAGCTGTCTCAAGGTCTTTGATAATGGTCGAATAGGATTTATAAAGATGATAGGGCTCAATATATTGAGGGAGTGGTTCAAATAAAGCTTGTCGTTGGTTTAGGTCATTTATGAGTTCTGTTTGCAATTCCAACTGCAATTGATCTTGTTTCTGATATAAAAGACCTAATCTCCGCTTATCCTGTTTATCCTTTAATTTCTCATCATCAATCTGTTGAATAATAGTGGATTTTTCTTCTCTGATCTTACTAAGTTTAGTTTGAATACCACCCAAAGATGAAATAATCATTTTAAAGTTTTTATCTTGATCTACCATATCCTTTTGAACACTAATGCATAGATCAATTTCATTTCGTATCAATTGCTTACATAACTCTGTGCATTGAGTTGCAGAATCGATGTTAATAACTTCATTTCGTTTTCTATTTATAGAAATTCTTTCTACGGGTCTAAAATCATCCAAAGAAACAGAATTCGCCCCTAATGCGGGATTAGAACTTGCAAGTATAACTAAAATTGTCGGAATTAAAGAATTTCTCATAATGTTCTCAATAAGATTGTTGATAACTAGGTAATTTATATGCAAATCAACAAAAGAATCAAATGTTTTATTTAATGATTAATTTTAATTAAACCTTGCCTAATTTTGCGTGAATAAGTTGCAATATTTTGATATTTTTATTTAATACTCCTATTTGATTGATTAACTAAATGAGAGTTGGTATTACATCGTGAGACCGTATGTTTCTGGAACGATGAAACATCAAAATTGGATAAATTCACGTTCTTCGTCCAATCAGCCTCACCAAGGCGGTGTTCGTTCTTGCGCATATATTATAACGATATGCCCTGCCAAACTTGCCTAAGGGGCTCCTCGAGAGAAAATTAAGTTGTATTTAGATGAGATGAATATTTAGAACAAAGAAAAAGGCACTTTTGATATCTCAAAAGTGCCTAAACTGATATTTGTAACTTATGAAACGATAGGTGCTATTTAAGTGCAGGGACTTGGTTTGATTGTTCACCAGTGAGGCGCTCCAGATCTTTCGCTCCTTTTGCAGCCTCATCACGATCAACCAGCTCAATAATAGCAAGAGCCGCGTTATCGCCATAGCGAAACCCAGCCTTAATAATGCGAATATAACCACCATTCCGGGACTTATAACGGTCCGCTAGAGGTCCCATCAACTTTGCAGCCAATGTTTCACACCTAATTTGAGAAATAGCTTGTCGACGTGCTGCTAATGACTTCTTCTTTCCCAATGTAATGAGTTTTTCAACAATGGGGCGCAAATCCTTGGCCTTTGGCAATGTCGTTGTTATTTGCTCATGCTCAATCAAAGCTTGAGCAAGGTTCGCAAATAAAGCCTTTCTGTGGGCGCTTGTGCGGTTTAATTTTCTGCCGCTTAATCCATGTCTCATTTTAAATTCTCCAGCTTTACGCTTAAACCAAAGTTAAGCGTGATAATCTTTAAGCATAAGGATCTTCTAATTTCTTAGCAAGTTCCTCAATATTCTCAGGGGGCCAATTTGGAATCATCATCCCAAGGGTAAGGCCCATACCATCCAGAACTTCCTTAATTTCATTTAAGGATTTACGTCCAAAATTTGGTGTTTTTAGCATTTCGTTTTCTGATTTTTGTACCAAATCACCAATATATAAAATATTTTCATTTTTCAAACAATTAGCAGAACGCACGGAGAGTTCTAATTCTTCAACTTTACGCAATAGATTGCGATTAAATGGTAAATCAGAGGCTTCAGTAGGTCGTTCTGCGTATTTTGGTTCTTCAAAATTTATAAACTGTTGTAACTGGTCTTGCATAATGCGAGCAGCTAATGCCACGGCGTCATCTGGTTTGATAGACCCATCTGTTAAAACCCGCATGGTCAATTTATCATAGTCCGTACGTTGTCCAACACGGGTAGGCTCCACACGAAAACTAACTCTTTTAACCGGACTGAAGATGGCATCAATCGGAATAACACCGATAGGCTTATCTTCTTGAACCAATTGTCCTGCTGGGACATATCCTTTTCCAGACTCAACGGTGAGTTCCATGTTCAAACTTGCCCCTTCATCAAGAGTACAAATTATAACATCAGGATCTAATATCTCAACTTCTGAAGGACATAAGATTTCCGATGCTTTAATGGGACCACTTTTTGATACGTTTAAGCGAATCTTTCTTGAAGTCTCAGAATGCAGACGCACACCAACAGTCTTTAAATTTAAGACAATGTCCGTTACATCTTCTAGTACACCAGGGATTGTGGAAAATTCATGAAGGACACCATCAATTTTTACAGCTGTAATTGCTGCCCCTTGAATAGATGACAATAGGATGCGACGCAATGAGTTGCCAAGAGTCATCCCGAATCCCCTTTCTAAGGGCTCGGCAATAACTTCTGCTTCACGCAAATCTGCATCTACAAACTGAATATTCAGTTTGTATGGTTTAATCAATGACTCCCAATTTTTTTGAAGCACGTGTCTTCCCCACTCTTTTAATCTAATTCCATTAAACCGCCAACGGTCTTAAAGCCAGATGGCAAACCCTATACACGACGTCGTTTAGGTGGACGACATCCATTATGTGGCACCGGTGAAACATCGCGAATAATCGTCACATTAAAGCCGACTGACTGTAACGCACGCAATGCTGTTTCACGCCCTGAACCAGGGCCCTTTACCATAACTGAAATATTACGAACACCATGTTCAGATGCCTTTTTCCCGGCATCTTCAGCAGCAATCTGAGCTGCATATGGTGTTGATTTACGTGATCCTTTAAAACCAACCGTCCCGGCTGAAGACCAAGAAATTGCATTTCCTTGTTCATCGGCAATCGTAATGACTGTGTTGTTAAAAGTTGCATTTATATGAGCGACAGCATTAACGATGTTTTTGCGTTCTCGCCGACGAACTCTCCCTACTGGTTTTTGTGCCATAATCGCCCCAACTATCCTTTACTTATTTACCAACCATTTTTTTACCGGCAATCGCTACAGCTTTGCCTTTCCGAGTACGTGCATTTGTATGGGTTCTTTGTCCGCGGACAGGTAACCCTTTACGATGTCTCAAACCACGATAACATGCTAAATCCATCAACCGTTTAATGTTCATGGATACTTCACGTCTCAAATCACCTTCCACTTTAAAGTCCCGATCAATAATTTCGCGAATCTTTAAAATCTCTTGGTCAGATAATTGATTAACGCGGCGTTTAAAATCTATGCCAGCCTTATTCATTATTTCTTCTGCACGCACAGGACCTATGCCATAAATATATGTTAAGGCAATAACGACCCTCTTTTGTGTCGGGATGTTGACGCCAGCAATACGAGCCACATTACTCTCCTCTTCTGATTAAACCTGCCTCTAATAAGGCTGTATTTATAAACGATGTCACCTCACCTTGGGGAAGTGACGCATTAATTCTTTTCAAGACACCTTTGTCCTCATAGTACTTCTTTGCGGGCGTTGTCTGCTCCTGATATATCTTAAGTCTCGTTTTTAAAACGTGACTTGTATCATCGGGCCGCTTATCAAAATTACAGGAACCACATTGATCGCATATGCTATCAATCTTGGGCTTCCTGTTTGTTTCATGATATACAGCACCACACTCTAAGCATAAGTAACGTCCCGTTACACGCTCTATGAGCACTTGAACATCTACATCAAAGTCAAAAACAACATCAACCTTTAAATTTTCTACACCAAGAAGCCTATCAAATGCAATAGCTTGCTTCAATGTTCTTGGAAAACCATCAAAAATAAATGCTTTTTCAGCATTTTTGTTCAAAATATCCGAAACAAGCTGTATGACAACTTCATCGGTGACAAATTCACCAGCTTGCATCTTGGACTGTATACTACGACCAAGCTCTGAACCAGAGTTAATTTCTTGTCTGAGTATATCTCCCGTTGAGACAT
This sequence comes from Alphaproteobacteria bacterium, assembly GCA_019746225.1. NCBI lineage: Bacteria > Pseudomonadati > Pseudomonadota > Alphaproteobacteria > Alphaproteobacteria bacterium. Next base: position 14,804 of record JAIESE010000065.1, read on the forward strand.
GAACTAGGTTCTTTATCGTCTTTCTCAACTCTTGGGCTTGCGTCCCCTTTCCTGAACCAGGTGGCCCAAAAAAAACGATAATCATTTTACCGTCTTCCCTTCCCTCGAGATTTACGAATTAAACCTTCATATTGATGTGCCAACAAATGAGATTGAACCTGATTGATGGTATCAATAGTGACACTTACAACAATTAATATACTTGTTCCACCAAGGTAGAAAGGCAAAGACCCAACCCGCGTAATAATAAATTCAGGAATAATACAAACAGAGGCTAAATACAACGCTCCAACAGCCGTTAATCTTGTCAAAATATAATCGATATAGTTTGCAGTGCTGGGCCCAGGGCGAACCCCTGGAACATAAGCACCCATTTTTCTTAAGTTTTCTGCTGTCTCAGCGGGATTAAAAACAATCGCCGTATAAAAGAATGCAAAAAACACGATCATAAAGACATATAAACTCATATACAATGCTGTCCCATGATTCAAATACAAAGCAATTGTACCCAACCATGTATCAGGAGCTCCTCCCGAAGAAAAGCCAGCAATAGTTGCGGGAAACAACAACAACGCTGATGCGAAAATTGGAGGGATAACACCAGCACTGTTAAGCTTTAAGGGCAAATGAGTCGTCTGGGCCGCAGCAGGACGATCCGGGGCTGCTTGGCGCTTCGGATACTGGATTAAAATGCGTCTTTGGGCTCTTTCGACAAAAACAACATACCCAATAACAACAGCGACCATAAAAAGGATACCCAATATAAGAAGAAAAGATAATGAACCTGTTCTACCCAATTCTATTGTCCTAAACACTGACTGAGGAAGGTTTGCAACGATACCAGCGTAAATTAAGAGAGAAATTCCGTTTCCAATACCTCGTGATGTGATTTGTTCACCCAACCACATAATAAATAGTGTACCCCCTGTAAGGGTAATCATGGTTGTCAGACGGAAAAATATACCTGGATCAAGGACAGCACTAGCGCCAGTTCCTCCAGTCATTTTTTCTAAACCCACGGCAATTCCATAAGCTTGGATACTTGCTAAAAACACTGTACCATATCGTGTGTATTGGTTGATTTTACGTCGTCCAGACTCCCCTTCTTTCTTTAAAGCCTCAAGATGAGGGGAAACGGATGTCATTAATTGAATGATGATGCTAGAGGAAATGTAAGGCATGATCATTAAGGAGAATATGGTCATACGACCAATAGCACCACCTGAAAACATATCAAGCATACCAAAGAAACCACCGGCGTTTCTTTGAATAAATTCTGCAATTACATCCGGATTAATACCAGGTAATGGTATATACGTACCAAGGCGATAAATAACAAGCGCTGCTAAAGTAAACCAGATTCTTTTTTTTAAATCTTCTGCTTTAGTGAAAGTTTTTAAACTTATGCTGGATGCAAACTGTTCGATTGCAGAAGACATATAGTTCCCCTAGTCTTAATATAAAATGTTGTTTTCATTTACTATTCAATAACTTATTTCGGTTAAACCTAAATAAGTAATTATTTCTAAAAGACTCTCATCAAATCTTTATTTTCACGCAAATTTAATGGTACCACCTAGCTTTTCAACAGACTCTTTTGCTGGCGCTGATGCACGCGTTATCTCCAAAGTCACTTTTTGCTCTAGTTTGCCTGTTGCGATTAAACTAATACCATCAAACCACTTTTTCATAACTCTCGACTGAATCAAGACATCACGATCTATTGGCTTAGATGGATCTATTTTTTTGTTCTTAATCAGTAAATTGATTTTGTCAAAAGTAAGTTCAAACATCCGCATGGCATGAATATTTACGAAGCCTCTTTTAGGAAGCCTACGATAAATCGGGTTTTGACCACCTTCAAAACCGTTTAAAGCAACACCCGAACGGGCCGTCTGACCTTTACCGCCGCGTCCTGAGGTTTTGCCTAAACCAGATCCAATACCGCGACCAAGAAGCTTCTTCTTGGTTCGGGCGCCTAAATTATCTCTAATTTGATTTAACTTTATAGTCATGATAATTTCTCAATTCTTTATTGTTCAGTAACCACAACCATATGTCGTAGTTTATCAAGCAATCCTCGCGTTGAAGGATTATCTATAACTTGACGAATTCTGTTTAACTTACCCAAACCAAGGGACTTAAGATAAAGGACCTGACGTGGATCTCTGCGAATTGGGCTTCCAATTTGTTTAATAATGATCATGCCCTTCTTTGCTGTTAAAGGCTCAATCTTCTTTACAGATTTTACTGGTGCCTGGGATGTAGAACTTTTCTTTGGCTCTACAACAGGTCCTTCTTTATTTGCAACTGTCTCAACCTTTTTCGGTGCTGCTTTTTTTGGGGCCGCACTCGGCTTTTTAGGTGTTGCTGTTTTACTTAATTTATCATTACCCATAATTATCTCCTTGCCAAAGCGGCATCACGGCGCGCTACAATTTCAGGAACCTTACGGCCAAGCTTTTCTGCAATTTGTCTGGGAGATGTCATATTTGTTAAAGCATTAAATGTTGCACGAACCACGTTATAGTAGTTTGATGTACCCACTGATTTACTTACAACATCCTGAAGTCCCAAAGCTTCAAATACAGCACGCATTGGTCCACCGGCTATAATACCAGTACCTGCAGGTGCCATCCGCAAATTTACGCTGCCTGCTCCAAATTTCCCTTTTACATCATGGTGGAGGGTTCTTCCCTCTCGAAGAGGAACGCGTATCATTGATCGTTTTGCTTGTTCTGTGGCTTTACGAACGGCATCTGGAACTTCTCGCGCTTTACCAGCACCAAATCCAACTTTGCCTTTACCATCGCCAATAACAACAAGAGCAGAAAAGCGTAAATTCTTACCACCTTTAACAACTTTTGTAACGCGGCGCACACTAACAAGCTTCTCAATCAGCTCGTTCTCTTCCTTGGTATTCTTTTCTGTATTGGTTGGTTTAGCCATTTTATTTCCCTAAATGCATAATATTCTAAAAGCTTAGTCCATTTTCACGTGCTGCATCTGCTAGCGCTTTAACTCTTCCGTGATATAAATATCCGGATCGGTCAAAATATACTTCACTGATGCCTGCTTTTGTGGCCCTTTTAGCAATTAACTGGCCAACAGCTACTGCTGCTTCCTTATTACTACCATTTTTAATTGCCTTCTTTATATCTTTATCCACGGTTGATGCAGTGGCAAGCGTTGAAGCTTTCTCATCATCAATGATCTGTGCATATATATTAGAATTAGAACGATATACTGTAAGCCTAAGACGCCCTGAGTTAACTTTGCGTAACTTTGTACGTATTCTTTGCTTTCGTCTGTCCTGTGATTTTTTTGCTAATACCATGACTATTTCTTCTTACCTTCTTTTCTGACGACAAATTCACCTTGACGTATGACGCCTTTGCCTTTGTAAGGCTCTGGTATACGATAGGATCGAATTTCAGCTGCCATTTGTCCAACCATTTGCTTACTCGGGCCTGTAATAGAGATAGATGTTGGCTTTTCGCACTTAACAACGATCCCTTGGGGTATTGGATATTCTACATCATGACTATAGCCCAATTGTAGAACAAGTTTTGACCCTTGCACTGAAGCTCTATAACCAACACCACTAAGCTCTAAATTAACAGTAGCGCCGTTATCGACGGCTGAAACCATATTCGCAATACGGCGTTGAGCAGTGCCCCACATCATACGGGATGTTTTTTCATTGTTGCGTGGCTTTACCACAATTGAAGTATCTGTACGTTCAATTGAAACACTATCCGGAAACTGATAAGAATCCTTACCCATTTTCCCTTGTGCTTCAATCACATTGGCGTTAATTGTTATTGTAACACCAGACGGCACATTTACAGGATTTTTCCCTACACGAGACATATCAACACCTTAAAATACTTGACAGATTATTTCACCACCGACACCTTGAGCTCTTGCATCAATATCAGACATTACCCCTTTTGAGGTAGATAAAATGCTAATTCCAAGACCACTATGATGGCTTGTAAGCTTTCTAACAGCGCAATATAAGCGCCTACCTGGTTTTGATGCCCGTCCGATGGATTCGATGACGGGTTGCCCTTCATTATACTTCAATTCAATTATAATCTTTTCGATGCCTTTACGGACAACTTCTGATCGATAATTTCTGATGTAGCCTTCATTTTGAAGGACCTCTAAAACACGCTTACGCATATTTGAAGAAGGCGATTCTACTGATTTCTTTCCGACACGTTGTCCATTACGAATACGGGTTAACATGTCACCAATTGGATCATTTATATTCATTGTTACCAACTCGACTTAATAATACCTGGAATTAATCCAGCTGAACCCAAATCTCTCAAAGCAATTCTTGAAAGACTAAACTTTCTATGATACCCACGAGGACGCCCTGTCAACAAACATCGATTACGTACGCGTGTCCTTGAACTATTACGGGGCATTTCAGCAAGTTTCAATGTTGCCATAATTCTATCTTCTATGGGTGCATCTTTAGTTGAAATAATCTTCTTTAATGCACTACGGCGACCTTCAGCTTGTTTTACCAAGCGTTTGCGCCTATTGTTCTTTTCAATTGAGCCTTGTTTTGCCATAACTCAGTTAATCCTTAAATTGTATAAACGGAACATTTAAAGCCTTTAACAAGGCTAGGCCTTCCGCATCTGTTTTTGCCGTTGTACAAATAATCACATCAAAACCACGAACTTTATCAACTTTATCATAATCCACTTCTGGGAAAATAATTTGTTCTTTAACACCCATAGCATAATTTCCGTGACCATCAAAACTTTTTGCAGATAGTCCTCTAAAATCTCTTACCCGTGGCAAAGCGATATTTATGAGACGGTCCATAAATTCGTACATTCTTTCTTTGCGCAAGGTAACTTTTGCACCGATTTGCATACCTTCACGCAGTTTAAATTGAGCTATTGATTTCTTTGCTGTTGTAACAATTGGTTTTTGACCTGTTATAGCCATCAACTCATCAATAACCGTTTGCAACTTTTTGCTATCTTGTGTTGCTTCGCCAACGCATGCATTGATAACAATTTTATCCAGTTTAGGCACTTCAAGTACATTTTTGTAATTAAAGTCCTTCATTAACTGAGGTCTAATTGTTTCTTTATATATATCTAATAGCCGTGCCATATTTGCTCTCGTCTGTATTAAAGTGTTTCGCCACTCTTTTTAGCATATCTAACTTTTGTACCATCTTTTTGAAATTTAAAGCCCGTCTTTGTAAAAGACCCATCCTTTGGATCAATAAGGGCAACATTTGAAATATGAATTGGCAATTCCTTTTGAACAATACCGCCAGCATTAGTTTGTGTCGCCTTTGTGTGGCGCTTTACGCTGTTAATACCTTTCACAAATATTTTTGCATCATCCTTAACGACGCTTAATACTTCACCCTTTTTTCCCTTATCTCGTCCTGTTCGTACAATAACTGTATCGCCCTTGCGAATTTTAAATTTTACTGCCGTCATTATAACACCTCAGGAGCTAAAGAAATAATTTTCATAAAACCAACGGAACGCAGTTCACGCGTAACTGGGCCAAATATACGTGTCCCAATTGGTTCATTCTGTTTGCTTATTAATACAGCAGCATTTCTATCAAATTGAATTTCACTACCGTCTTGACGGCGGATGGCTTGTTTGGTGCGGACAACAACAGCACGATGAACATCGCCTTTTTTAACTTTACCCTTTGGTAAAGCTCCCTTAATAGAAACGACAATAATGTCACCTACTGATGCATAGCGACGTTTTGATCCACCAAGCACCTTAATACACTGAACTTCTTTTGCGCCTGAGTTGTCTGCAACCTCCAGCCTTGTCTCTACTTGAATCATAGCTTTGGAGCCTTTACTTCTTTTGTATTCGTTTCATCCATAACATGCCATTTTTTCGTCTTAGAAATAGGCCTACACTCAATTATTCTTACGGTATCTCCTGTTTTATGAAGATTCTCCGGATCATGGGCTGCATATTTACAAGAACGTGTAATGTACTTCTTATAAACTGGATGCTTTACACTTTTTTCTACCCGAACAATAATTGTCTTGTGACTTGCATCACTAACAACTTGGCCCTTTAATATACGACATGGCATCGCTTTTCTCCGCTCTATTTCTTATTCGTCATTTGGACGAGGCGTGTTTTAATGCGCGCTACATCTCTACGATTTTTACGTATCTGCGATGTATTGGCTACAGTCCCAGTTGCTCTTTGGACGCGTATATTTAATAACTCTTTTTTCAAGTTATATAAATTATCGTAAAGCTGACTTACTGTTTTACTTACAATTTCCTGATACTTCACAACACTTCACCTTAACCAATACGTTTTACAAACTTTGTTTTAATGGGCAACTTTGCGTCTGCAAGCTTAAATGCTTCTTCTGCAACTTCTGCCGTAACACCATCTAACTCAAATAAAATTCTACCCGGCTTTACCCGACAAATTTGATACTCAGGATTTCCTTTTCCGCTACCCATGCGAACTTCCGCTGGTTTTGCTGAAACTGGAACATCTGGAAAAATACGAATCCAGACTTTCCCAATACGACGTATATGTCGTGTTATCGCTCGTCGAGCTGCTTCAATTTGTCTAGCAGTAATACGTTCTGGTTGCAAGGCTTTTAATCCGTAGGTTCCAAAACTCACTTCAGTACCACCCTTGGCCATGCCATGAATTTTTCCCTTAAACGCCTTACGGTATTTACTTTTCTTGGGCGCTAACATAAAGTTTATCCTCTTTAATCAACATTAAACTGCATTATTTACCGAGCGGTTGTGCCTTCGATGAGTCTTTTTTCGTGAGCCATTGGATCATGCTCCAAGATTTCACCTTTATACACCCACACCTTAATACCACAAGTACCATATGTCGTTTTTGCGACACCTAATCCATAATCTATATCAGAACGGAATGTATGTAAGGGAACTCTTCCTTCACGATACCATTCCATACGAGCAATCTCAGCCCCACCAAGGCGGCCAGAGCAATTAATTCTAATTCCTAAAGCACCAAGACGTAACGCAGATTGCATCGCACGCTTCATGGCTCTGCGAAAAGACACTCGTTTCTCAATTTGTTGCGCAATACCATCAGCAATTAACTTTGCATCAAGTTCCGGTTTGCGAACTTCAACGATATTGATCGTTACTTCTGTTTTTGAGATGTCTGAAAGCTTTTGCTTTAACTTCTCAATATCTGCACCCTTTTTCCCGATAAGAACACCGGGACGGGCTGTATATATGCTTAAGCGAGCCTTTTTAGCAGGGCGCTCAATAATCACACGTGAAATACCTGCTTGTTGCAAATTATCCATAAGATACTTACGAATTGCAAAATCTTGATGCAATAGTGTTGCATAATCTTTTTCTGCGTACCAGCGTGAATCCCAGGTTTTATTGATACCTAATCTTAAACTGATAGGGTTTACTTTTTGCCCCATTATATTTACACCTCTTTTTCGCGTACAATAATTGTCAAATGGCTGAATGGCTTTTTGATGCCAGCGCCTCGTCCTTTAGCCCTTGCGTGAAATCTCTTTAATACAAAAGACTGACCAACATAGGCTTCTTCCACAAAAAGTCGATCAATGTCTAAGCCATGATTGTTCTCGGCATTAGCAACCGCTGACATGAGTGTTTTATATGCATCAATAGATACTCTCTTCTGACAGTTCGATAGAACATCAGCAGCTCTATTAATATCCTTGCCTCTAATAAGCTGAGCTATTAAATTTAACTTGCGAGGACTAACCCTTACATTTCTTAAGATTGCCGTCGCTGTATTTTGAGCTTTCATTCTAGCCTCTTTTCGCTTTCTTATCAGCGCCATGACCATAATAGGTTCTTGTTGGAGCAAATTCACCAAGCTTGTGGCCAACCATATTCTCAGTCACATACACAGGAACAAATTTTTTCCCATTATGGACACCAAACGTTAACCCTACAAACTGTGGCAACACAGTTGATCGTCGTGACCAGGTTTTAATGACATCCTTACGTCCTGAACTTTGCGCTACTTCTGACTTCTTTAAAAGGTAGCGGTCGAAAAAAGGACCTTTCCATACTGATCTTGGCACTTACTTGTCTCCGTTACTTAGCGCGTCTAATAATTAATTTACTTGTGCGCTTGTTTTTACGCGTCTTCTTACCTTTTGTTGGTACTCCCCATGGTGTAACTGGATGACGTCCACCAGATGTGCGACCTTCACCACCACCATGCGGGTGGTCGATTGGGTTCATTGCCACACCACGTACACATGGTTTCTTTCCCAACCAACGACTTCGACCCGCTTTTCCGTAGGATCGATTCTGGTGATCTGGGTTTGAAACAGCGCCAACAGTGGCAATACATTCTCCTTTAATCAATCTCAATTCACCTGAAGAGAGTTTTAAAATTGTATTGCCTGAATCCCGACCTGCAATTTGCGCATAAGCACCTGCTGATCGAGCTAACTGGCCACCTTTACCGACCTTTGATTCAATATTATGAATAATAGTACCAACGGGAATGTTTTTCAATGGCAAAGCATTGCCTGGCTTTATATCGACCTTTTCACCTGATATGACTTGGTCACCTTCTTTCAAACGCTGTGGCGCTAGAATATAGGAATACTCCCCATCACTGTATTTTATTAAGGCAATAAAAGCGGATCGGTTTGGATCGTATTCTAAACGCTCTACGACTGCTGCTATGTCTACCTTATTACGACGAAAATCAACAAGACGATAGCGCTGTTTATGACCGCCACCCCTATTCCATGAAGTAATACGACCATGATTGTTACGACCGCCAGTGCGTGATTTACCTTCGGTTAATCCTTTAAATGGTTTTCCTGACCACAATTCTGTGCGATCTATGTTTACCAGCTGGCGCTGCGATGGTGTTGTTGCTTTATAATTTTTCAAAGCCATGGCTAAATTCCTGTTCCAAGATCTAACTGTTGACCCTCATTTAAAGTAATAATAGCCTTTTTAATGTCCTCTTGCACCCCAACACGGCCCTTAAATCGCTTTGTCTTTCCTTTGCGAATAAGTGTATTAACTGCTTTTACGGAAACGCCAAAAATAGCTTCTATTGCTTCTTTAATTTCTGGTTTTGTTGCTGTTTTTGAAACTGCAAATGTAACCTGATTATGGGCACTTAAATTTGTACTTTTTTCTGTTACAACTGGATAGCGTATTACATCAAGATGATTAATATTCTTTTTGCCAGTTAACATATCTTTCTTTTTCTGTTTCATTTTAATCGTGCCTCTAAAGCCTTAACAGCGTCTACTGTTAAAATTATTTTTTCTTTACGCATAATATCATAGACATTTGCGCCTATTTGAGGAAGCACATCAAAACCAATGACATTACCTGCAGCCAAAGCAGTGTTCGTAAGACGTGTTGTATCCACATCAATTAACAGAACATTTTCCGTACCGAATTTGGTCAAAATCTCTTTTAGATCCTTTGTCTTTGGCTTATTAATCTCAAAGCTATCAACAAATATTAAATCTCCTGATTGGAGTTTTGAAGACAAAACGGACTTTAAACCAAGCTGTCTTACCTTTTTTGGCAAGCTATAAGCATGTGAGCGCACAACAGGTCCAAATATGACAGACCCACCTCTAAACTGAGGGGCTCTCTTACTTCCATGTCGCGCGCCGCCTGTACCCTTTTGGCGATACATTTTCTTTGTTGTACCGCTAATTTCTGCAATTTCCTTAGTCTTGTGGTTGCCAGACCTTCTTTTAGCAAGTTGCCATTCAACAACTCGGGATAGGATATCGACTCTGATTGGTTGCTGAAAAATTGAATCAGGTAATTCAATATCACCAACTTTTTTATTTTGTAGATTTACAACTTCATGTTTCATTTTCGTATACCAATATTCCTTAAGGCAATCACTTCTGAACTACTGTTTTGCGGGCTTCTTAATCGCATCGCGCACATAGACAATACTACCGCGCGCACCAGGGACACTCCCTTTCACATAAATGAGCCCACGCGACGCATCTATATCATGTACTTTTAAGTTCAACTTAGTAACACGTCTAACCCCCATATGACCAGCCATTTTTTTATTTTTAAAAACTTTTCCTGGGTCTTGTCGGTTACCTGTTGAACCATGGCTTCTGTGAGACACAGACACACCATGTGATGCGCGAAGTCCACCAAAATTATGGCGCTTCATAACACCAGCAAATCCTTTACCAATTGATGTTCCCGTAACATCAATAAACTGTCCTGCAACAAATAAATCTGCACCAACATTATCACCGATTGCCATAGGAGTCTGTGGATCAATTCTAAATTCTTTTAATTGGGCCTTAGGCTCAACTTCAAGCTTAGAAAAATAGGTGCGCATTGGTTTTGTGAGCGACTGCGCTTTTGCAATCTTTGAACCAAGTTGAACCGCACTATATCCATTCTTCTCAACTGTTCTAACAGCAACAACAGAGCAATTATCCACTTTTAACACGGTAACGGGTACTTGTGTTCCATCGTCTGTAAAGATTTGGGTCATCCCAATTTTTTCTGCAATTAATCCGGTTCTCATAGCTTTTGGTTCCTACAGTTTAATTTCAACGTCAACACCAGCCGCAAGATCGAGCTTCATCAAAGCATCAACAGTTTGTGGCAGCCAGTCTACGATATCTATTAGTCTCTTGTGAGTTCTTATTTCAAATTGCTCGCGTGACTTTTTATCAATAAAAGGTGAGCGCAAGACGGTAAACTTACCAATGTTTGTCGGAAGGGGGATTGGACCTCTAACTTGAGCTCCTGTCCTCTTGGCAGTGTTGACAATTTCCTTAACAGATTGATCTAGCAAACGGTGATCGTATGCTTTTAACCTGATTCTTATATTTTGCTTGTCCATTTTATCCCTGCTCACTCAAATAATATTAAACGCGACTATAACCTGATGCTATTTCAAGATTTTAGCAACAACACCTGCACCCACAGTGCGTCCACCTTCGCGAATCGCGAAGCGCAA
>JAIESE010000066.1 GCA_019746225.1 Alphaproteobacteria bacterium
TAATGAAACTCAAGATGAACAATTTTAGATCTGTTCTCTGTCAATACCTACTCTAGGAAGTTTGCTAAAACAAAATTCCCGATGCTACCTATTTGCTACCTGGAATATTTTTATTGTTTTAAAGAAATCGATCAAAGCCAAGAAAACTGTGGTGCCCTCGGGGAGAATCGAACTCCCATGTCCTTACGAGCAACAGATTTTGAGTCTGTTTCAATATTCCATATACAGGCCAAAAACCTTCTCGGGCTGCTTCCTTATAATATTCTATGGCTTGACTTAAAAATACCTGACTACTTGCAGAGACAGTATCTCTAACATATCTATACTGTTGATAAACATGATTCCCAAAATTGTAAGAAGCTTCCGGAAAATGGAGTATTCTGGTCTTTTCTAGAAGCTCTTTGCATTTTTCTGAATCACTGGGCGTTACCTCAGTGAAGTCAAAGGAACGCGCAAGCTGGCTGTAACGAACATAAAATGCCCCCATCTCTATATAAGCTAGTGGGTGTCCTAAGTCTCCAGCCCTCTCGAGCAAACTTAGGCATTTTACTTTAGAAGATTCGTCATTTGTTCGTTCATAGTGTTGCCTGTAATAACCAACTAAACTCATTAATAAAGCAGGATGATTCCCTTTGTAGATGGCTATTTCTAGAGTTTCAATCGTTGACTTTAGACTAAGCGGAAATAAATTAAGGGCCCTTAGGAATCCCCAGGGATGCATTTTTAAATCTTCTTCATGAAGAAAATCTTCAAATGAAGGTGTTGGGTTGAGATCATGCCTAACTCTTATTGTATAAGCCAATAAAATTGCTTCTCAGCTGGTAAGATTTTCTAGGTGCTTCAATGCAATATCATTCTTATTTGGAATGTATTTAGCATGATTCAGATATGCAGGAGTAAAATACTCTTTAGCAAGCAGAAATTTTGCCTTTGCGGTAGTTAAGGGATCGCCTGTTTGAGATGCAACGACTTCTAAAGAACGAAAAGCTCTTTCGTACAATCGTCTGGCTAATAGACAAAGGCTTTCAGTAGCTGAACTCAAGTAATCAAGCGCGTTAGCAAGATAAAGTATACCTACAGGGTTATCCTTGCTGGCAGAATGTGCTAATCGGCGCATTGTATATCTTGTTGTTAGTACCCACATTCCCTCTTCATAGTTACCCCCAAATGCCTCATAAATATCGTCAATTTCATGATGAGGAAAAATTACTTGAGCCCTTGACCTTTCTGAGTCACCATTTATATCTTTTGAAACACCAAGTTTTGCAGGCGTATTTCCTATTTTACTTCTTTAATTCGTAATCTTTGAAACAGGGGATGAGACACCTTTAGAATGACTATGGTTGGAATTGTTCGAAGACGGTTCAGGTTGAGTTGGCCTTTCAGAACACAACCCGATGTGGATAAGTATGAGCATGACAAGAAAGAATTTAAATAGCATGTTATGGTCCTTGAATTTAAAACTAGAAAAATTTATCAAAATTCTTTGATTCTCAAAATATGTGAATAATTGTTAACAAACAAGCTAATTTTATATTTACTTATATAGATTAAGGAAATTCTGGCCCCAAAACTCCCAAATCCAGAGCTCCTCTCAGAGTTTTTAGTTATGTAGGCTTCGTTGTTGATAGTTTAGAAACGAATAATTTAGAAAGCTCATGACGCACTTACTGTGAAATTTTGCGAGGGCCTTGTTATCTTTTAGTGTGAGCGAATAATACTTGTATTAATCCCCTTGTCGGCATGTGAAAACATTTCAAGAAACTCAGCACTTGGCTGTACAACGCTTGTTGCTGTTTGCTGAGAAGCAGCTAATCTCTCTCGTGCTAATATTCTCTCAAATTTAATCAATTCAGTAGAATATTTATCATATACTCTTTCCAGGAGCATATGAAGAGCAACTTGAGTTTCTAAATCATTACTGTTATCGAAAAGTGTCTCACAATATTTAGCAAATATGGGGAACTTCGAACCTTTCAAATTTTCCTGACTTCTTTGAGAAAGCTCCTTAAATATTGCAACTTGATGATATTTTTTATCTACTTTTTGTGGGTCAGATAAAAATCCAAGGCGGTCCATTATTGATTCTTGTGATATAACAATACCAGCTCCTAGTTTTGCAATGCATGCTCCAGCCTCACGATCTAAATATGTATCATTACAGGCATTGGTAGCAGCTACGAGTTGCAAAACAATTACTAAAAGTCCAATTGATTTTAAATTTGCAAACATGTCCTGACTCCTTTCTTTATTCTTTAGAAGTTAAAGTTATATAATGCAGAAGGAATACCCAAATAATATACTTCTACTTTATCTCTAGAGGTACCAAAATTCCTAGAAGTACCAAAACTTTTTAAAAATCTGAACAGTTTTATTGTTTCAAGCCTCAGATTTTCGCTTGGTCTTCTAAGAAAATCACCCACTAGATCTGGGTCTAATTCACATTTTTGAAGAAACCAAGGTTGCACATCGCTTATACCCCGTACCTCAATAATAGCTTCCCCGTATTTTCTCTCATTCTCAGGTATTTCTTCTTTAAATCTTCCCATTGAATTATCCAAGTCCAAAAAACAAGGTGGCGATAAGGTATCATATATTGATTGAATACACTTTATTTGAACCTCATCTGGATCTATTATATGCCTTTTTTCTGGGAATTGCACCGTATTTATTGCATTTTCATAAAGTCTTTCGAATAATGCCACGACAGGCAGAGAAGTATCTAGTTTGACTTCATCTTTAAAATTTCTTAGCATTGTTGTACTGATGACACCCTTTTCAAGCAATTCTTCTAATATTTTTTTGTTATTAACTCCAAATTCCTCACGGAAGTAAGGGAAAAGCTTTGTAAAGGACTTTGGGGAGTCATCTGCGAAAAACTGCTCAGCATAATTTGTTCTGTTAAAAAGGGTGGGGATGAGTGAAGCATTGAAGCGACTATTTAAAGACATGATGTACTGAAAATATTTACAATAAGTACCTTGTATATCCAGATGAAGATCGCGAAACATGGATGAAAAGGGGCGGCGTGACATAAGAGTTAGCTTCAATTTTGAGTCTACTTGGGAAGAGGACTTAAGGAAGCTGAGCGTTTCTTCTAAAAGTTTCGTGTCATCTTCATCTTTTTCGGGCGTCATTCGTACTAACGTTAAGGCATGTAGAAAAATCAATCCATGAAGTTTATTTTCATACCCTTCTATCAATTTTTCAATAAACTTAGAATCTGCGGTTGATAATGCTTTTAAAAAGCTATCTCGGGCAGGAAGACTTGCAGCAAATGAAAACATATAACCGGAATTAAACCCAAACAAACTGAAATACAAGGGTATAGTACATTCTAATGGGTGTTGTATGGTTGCTTGGGGAGAAAATCTTGGTCTCCATTTTGCTGATGGGGGTTTAATATATTCACCTCCTACTTTTTTAAAGAGATAAGTGCATTGAAAGAGAAATGGTGATCTTTGTGCTGCGGCGTCTCTCTCTATTTCACCTAGCCATTGTTCAAATGTTGTGCTCTCGAATTGGGAAATAAGACCCCGAAGAATATTAAATGAATGAAGGATAGATTGTATGCATTTGTCTAATAGATTTTCCTCTTGATCTGTAAAAGGACGTGTCACAAACTCTATATCATTACCATCAATGACGACATGCCACAAAGGCCGACTAGAACCTTGGTGCAGAGTAAGAAATACTGGTTTTTTTTGAACATCAGGTATGTTCTTAGCCCATTCACACAGCCCATTTGATTCTTGAAACTCAAAGCCGAGTTGGAACCTCATCACCCGATGAGGCATACCTGAAGCCGTATCATCTAAATCGTCCACAGCCCAGTTTGAGGAAGAGAACAGAGCCATCAGAGAAACAAAAAGGAAAATGTAGTTAATTTTAAATATGCGTATGATCATAATTTAAGTCCCATCAATAAAGAATTATATGTACTATATGTTTTCAGTTAAAGTCAATTTGTCTTAAAAAATGCCTTATAATGTGCTATTTTTATCCAATAATGGATAAGTTATGAAAACCAGCAGAATTAGGAACATTAATTTTGCTAATTTACTGTAAAAACTCTACTCCAGATGATTATGTAACTTGGAATAAGTAACAAAAAGTTACTTACCTCATGTTCCCAGTCCCCTGAAGAAGAGATTGCGAATAGAAATGTGGTTCATATATGAAAAATTTTCACAAATCTTAAACGCTCACACGTTGGTGACAATTTGGTGACATTTTTTTTCTAAAGATTTTGAGGGATCTGGCGAAATCCTCTCAAACAGCTGATTTAGTTGGTGCCCTCGGGGAGAATCGAACTCCCACGTCCTTACGAACAACAGATTTTGAGTCTGCCGCGTCTACCAATTCCGCCACAAGGGCACGAAATTACTTCGTGCAAATAGTTAACCGGCTTGCAATCCGGTTAACTACAACGAATCATACCCATTTGACAAATAAGTTCAATAGAAAAATGCCATTAAGGTGAATAAAGACCTTATGTTAGAGAAGTGGACTCAACGAATCGGGGGCCCTTTTGGCTGTATTATCTGACTCATAATCGGCTTGATGGGCTTTTCTTTGTTACCATCTTCTTATCCCCTAACTCTTCTAGAATCTTTTTTACATGTCGAGATAGACGATAAGTTCGAGGGGGATTTTTGTAGGCCTGCAAAGGAAGATAGAGTTTGTAAGGCACACAAAAAACTGTTTGATAATTCCCATACAATTTAAAGTATTTCTTCTTTAAAAGACGACGCGTTTCTCTTTCACCTGTCGGATGGCGAAAAGAAGAGGCCGATAAGTGAGAAAAACTTTGAATAATCCCAAAAACGTATGTTTTGGTGACTCCATCTTCAATTAAATTAATAAAAACAGGCGCTCCACTACTTCCTGGCAACCCCAACGCATAAGGTGGTTTATTGATTTTTTGCCATTGTTTGTTGGCAAGGTATGTGCGCAACTCCTTTTCCATCCCATGGGGTTTTACAGGTTTTAGATGATCATTGGGTTCAAAAAATATGGACCCCATCAACACAGTTTTAAAATCATATAAGGCTTCAGGATCGCGTCCAACAATTGAAAATACATCAGATTCTGGCAGGACGAATGCTCTTCTTTCGACTGGATTACCGTGGGGTATATCCGCAGGTCCAAATGTCGCGACATAAAGGGGGGGAATGATTTCTAAAATCTTTTCTTCAAATAAAGGTACGGGCTTTACGCCTATCACGGGTGTTGTGAGTTTCAAAAACGCGATGTCATATTTCGCCTGCATGGGAAAGGCTGTACTGTAATATTTGGGATGGGTTCGCAAAGCCTTCGCCTTATAATTTTGTGGAGATTCGTGGGAAATTGTGCTCCCAAATCCAACAATAACTCCGCCCAAATGCGGCCTTCCATCTTTTCCATACGCCCCCTCAAATCCATGAGCTGCGGTCATAACAATATCAGGAGCAATTAGGACGCCCGTTTGCAATATCTTTCGATGATGATCATAAACAGAGCAACTCGCCATAAAAGCTTCTTGAGTTTCTACAAATTTCACATAGTCTTCTTCACGATGAATACCATCTGAAAGCATGGCTTGAACCGAAGTTAAACAAATCCATGAAAGAACAATAAATCTAGATAACATAATTGCTCCTTGAAATAAGATCTCGCTTGGCGCTCATGTCTATACCTGAATGTGATAAAGAGATTTTGGTACCCCAAAGGCATGACCCGAAGCATAATCAAAGGCTAAAGGTAATTTATGATACAAATCTTGTTCTTGATCAACATCAGATATAATGACTTGAGGCGAAATTTCAAGGATCTGCTGAAGAGATTCTAAGCTTCTACGACGAGGTTGTCTTCTAAGCCATGTCGATACATCACCATAAGGCAATTTTATAAAGTCCAAAGATTGTAGGGCAAGGTCTGCCAAATTCTCTGGTAATGTCTCATCTTGCCACTTCCCGATAAACCGAACGCCATGCTGACTTAATTTAATGAGTTTATGAAAGGAAGCTGCTGGCTTATTTAAAGGAATCTCAAAAATCAATCCGGAATAAGGAAAATGACTGTTTTGGAGGAAATCAATGAACTCCTCAAGGCACATTTGATCCTTATATATGGAAGGTGGAAGGGAACAAACAAACCCATGAGTGGGGTGTGTGGCATGGTGAAGACGCACAAATTGCAAAGTCTGAAACAAAATCATCCGCTCAATGGATTGAAGGAAAGCCAGATTGTTGGTCGAGCCCGCCAAAGTATTGAGATTAATAATCATGCCATTTTCAACCGTGACACAAGGAATGCAGGAAAAAAAGGTCAACCTTTTTTGAGGAAGAGTCACAATGGGTTCTGTCAAAATCTCGAGTTGCTTTTCTCGAAGGAGGGTTACCAAACCTTCTGTTTGAATAAGATGTGTCTTGTTGTCCTGCAGACTTAAGGCTTGTAAGTGAGGCGGATGCTCTAAATTGAGCCCTTCTATCAAAAGTTGAAAGAATGTTGCTTCAATCAAAATTTCATGTGTACTCTCAAGATCAGATTCTCTTGAAGAGATATGAGAAGAGGGGGATGTTTTAGGACGATCACTTGTTTTTTGAAGATCTTGGCGCAAGGACTGAATCACCTTGTGAAACCATAGGACATGCGCAACAATAAATATGATTAACGTCACACCGAGAGCAAAATAGGAATAGTTGTGGGGTATATTTCCAATGACAATCGTGATAAATATGCCAATTAGACCGCATAAAATGGGCGGACCTAAACGGCGCAAGGGCGAGAGCTCACGATTATTGGGTTGAGAAGTTTCCAAAGCCTTTCCTTTTAAATTGGGCTTGTCTATATATGAGGTAGAGTACCTGGATAATAGTTGAGATTCGGTTAATATGATAAAATTTTAACTAAATGATAACAGCTTGTTGTTTTTTTTATGTTTTACAATGGATTGACACTCATTGAAAAAGCAACAACCGCAGCTAAAGGAGTATGTGTCCGTGAAAACAACCAAACAAGTATTTAGCCCCTATATTCCAGCCTCTAAGAGTTTGCCTGAGGCGACACTCAAAGCCGTTCTTCTCGGCATCGTTCTTGCTATTGTTTTGGCTGGATCTACAGCCTATATGGGGCTAAAAATGGGGCAAACGATTTCGGCCTCGATTCCGGCGGCAGTGATTTCCATGGCTGTTTTACGGATGTTCCGTCAATCAACCATATTGGAAAATAACATTGTTCAAACGATAGCCTCTGCGGGATATGTTGTTGCTACTGGCATCGTTTTTACGATCCCTGCTCTCGTTGTCATGGGTTATTGGAAAGAATTTGGATACTGGCAAATTACCACAATTGCCGCCGTTGGGGGAACTTTAGGCGTTCTTTTTTCCATTCCATTACGTCGTGCTCTTATTATTGATGAACAACTCAAGTTTCCTGAAGGACTCGCCGCTGCAGAAGTTTTGAAGGCCGGAGACCAAATTACTCATGGTGACAAATCAGGCACGCGTTTCCTTAGCCTTGGGGCACTGATCGCGAGTATCTTTAAATTTTGCCAGACGGGACTTCATATCTTCGGTGAGTCTATCCAAGGGTGGCTTTATTTTGGAGGAACCATTTTTGGACTCGGCACCGGTATGTCTGCAGCTCTCTTTGGGGCTGGTTATATCGTGGGAATGAAGATAGGCATCAATCTTCTTCTTGGTACGACCATCGCCTGGTTTGTTGGCGTCCCTTTATATGCATACTTTGGTTCTCCTCAAGACTATGGGTTAACCGTTGATGCTAGTGCGGTTGAATATGCAACGGCCATCCGTCTTGCCAAGCTTCGGTACATTGGTGTTGGGACGATGATATTTGGGGGATTGTTTGCCCTATTTTCCTTAATTAATCCTATCCGAACGTCTATTGCGGCTTCTTTTGCCGCCATCCAAAAATCGCGTTTAGGGCAAACTATTACCATTATTCGTACAGATTATGACATTCCCATGACGTACGTCTTGCTTGGCGTCATTTGTTTATCCGTGCCGATCTTTGTTATTTTTAATAACGTTTTAGGAACTGCAAATCTTTCCATCACATCGGGGTTGTATTGGACAACCGTATCAATTCTGACAATTCTCTCCCTCTTTATTGGATTTATTTGTGCCTCCATTGGGGGATATATGGCTGGAATTGTTGGCTCCTCTGCGAATCCGTTATCCGGCATTACAATAGCAGCGATTCTTGCCGTATCTACAACCCTATTGGTTCTGTTAGGGGGTGAAATAAATTTTGGTGGAGAAACAGCTGAATCCCTAAGTTTAGCAGCCACGGTGATCATCATTGGCGGTGTTGTTGCAACCGCAGCTGCTTTAAGTTGTGATAACTTGCAAGACCTGAAGTCGGGTTATGTTTTGGGCGCTACCCCTTGGAAACAACAGGTGACATTGATTGTTGGGGTATTGGCTGGTGCTTCCGTTATTGCGCCGATCTTAGAGCTGCTCTATGAAGCGTATGGGATCGGAGAAAGTTTCCCGCGTCTTGGTATGGATCCCTCCCACGCCCTTGCCGCCCCTCAGGCGACTTTAATGGCTTCAGTTGCAAAAGGGGTTTTCTCTCATACCCTTGATTGGCTCTTGGTGTTTATCGGCATGGCTATTGGGTTGGGAATCGCCCTCTTTGACCGGTGCATTTTGGCGAAAAGAAATTCGGAATACCGCTTATCCATCATGGCCACGGCTCTTGGAATTTACCTGCCGATGGAAGTTGTCATGACCCTGGTCATAGGCGGGCTTGTCAACTATGTCGCCCGAAAAATGCTAACTTCTCAACGCAAAAAACTTGGAAAATCTTTCGCAGATGTTGAAGCAAAAACCGAACGACAAGGATTGTTGTTTGGATCAGGCCTGATTGCCGGCGATGCGATCATCGGCATTCTCTTAGCCATCCCGTTTGCTGCCTATCAGAGCACCACCATCCTGGCCATCGTTGGACCCTCTTTTAAGCAAACGGCTACCCTCTTAGGGGTAGGAACATTCTTTGCAATCGCTGTATATCTCTATCGATTGGGGACGCGGGTGAAAGAGGGGTAAAGATTGGTATATAGAGTTTGGGTTTCAATATTCACCCTAAAATAATGTCTGCTTCATGCAGTGTGTTTCAAGGATTTACCCATTGAAATCTAGCTTATCCTTTTAATTTCTCCAAATTTAACGGAGGTTACCGTTAACTCATGCGTTCCCAGTCGACCTTAAACTCTCGCAAGGTCATCTCAAAATGCTCCGGCGGAGGTGCTACGAAGGTTAAAGGAGACCCTGTCAAACGATCTAGGAAGGAGATGGAGCGCGCATGCAGATGGAGCTGACGGCAGTAGGCTGTGGCTTCTTGGCCGCCATACTTTCCGTCGCCCAGGATGGGGTGCCCAATATAAGTTGCATGCACACGCAACTGGTGGGTACGCCCGGTTTCAGGAGCAAATTCCAACCATGCAAATTGAACGATCCCGCGCTTCTGTAGCCCCTTAATGGTGCGATAGTTCGTGATGGCAGGCTTACCGCCTTTGGTTACGGAAACCTTTTCATTATTGCCGTCACCCCCTTTGAGGAGCGGCGCATCAATTACCCCTTGGCCGGGCTTGGGTTGTCCAACCACAAGGGCCCAATAGATCTTTTTGACGTCCCCTCGGTGAAAATTTTCCGCTAAATACGTTGCCACTTCACTGGATTTAGCAACGACAAATACGCCACTCGTATCTTTGTCCAAGCGATGAACCAACCGATACCTTGTGCCGTTTTTGATGCCGTAAGCTGTTAGGAGCCCGTCCAAATGGCGAAAGGTTTTGCTGCCCCCTTGTGTGGCAAGCCCTGCGGGCTTGTTAAGCACGAGAATGTCGTCATCTTCCCAGATGATCATTGACTCTAGGTAGGCCTCATCTTCTGCAGTAATGGCTTCCATGACACGCTTACGGGGCGCTACGGGTTTGTGAATCTCCGCATCAATTGTATCGGGAACCTCAACCACTTGACCAATAGAAATCCGTGCCCCAGAAGCCACCTTCTTACCGTCTAAACGAATTTTACCCAAACGCAAAAGCTTTTCAATAATCCCTTGAGAAAGGGTTGGATATTGTTTACGAAGCCACCGATCCAGGCGCATGCCTTCGCTGTCTTCGACGGTTAAGGGTATTGAGAATGACTTGGCCATGGGGTTATGAGTCTTTTTCTAATAAAATAATGCCCAATCTGAAAAACCAGATTGGGCAAGCAGGAGAGAATTATTAAACTTTATGAAGTCAGCTCTGCATCATCAACGAGAAGGTCTCCTACAGGGGCATCAGCGTCTTCGGCGTCCTCAATGTGAGCGTCGCCTTCAGCTTTTGCTTTCGCCTTCTTTGGGGCTGCAGCTTTCTTTTTTGGTGAAGAGGCTTTCGCAGGAGCTTCATCTGCTCCAAAAACTATTTCGGCGGTCACAGGAGCAGGTGCGGCATCCGCTTTTGCTTTCGCAGCGGCTTGAACGGCAGCTTCTTCCTCTGACTGAGCAACGTTAACATTCACGATCAATGATACTTCTGGATGGAGAAGAACGCGTACCTGATGCATTCCCAAAAATTTTATAGGAACATCAATTTGAACTTGAGCACGAGACACTTGAAAACCTGCATCAGACAATCCTTGCGCAATGTCAGCTGACCGAACGGATCCGTATAGGTGTCCCATCTCACTGGCTTGGCGAATCAAGCTGATCATAATGCCTTCCATCTTTTTGCCAACAACCTCAGCTTCCGCTTTTCGCTTCAAATTGGAGGCTTCAAATTCAACGCGCTTATTTTCAAAAAAACCTAAGTTTTGTTTCGTGGCGCGCAAAGCTTTCTTTTTAGGCAACAAGAAGTTGCGGGCATATCCAGCTTTAACAGTAACGACTTGGCCCATTTGGCCTAATTTTTCAACTCTTTCCAGCAAGATAACCTGCATCTTAAATCTCCCCTAATCTATCCAATTTCTACTAATATCAACTTTTATTGGGCGTCCATCTTTGACGGAGATGGAGCGTTGGTTCTAAAACCCCAAATATTACAATAATTATCCCAAGCCACACAAGGAAAATCGACATGATGGCAATCATGGTAATCCACAGCTTTGGATTTTCAAACTGCTCCAACCAAGCATAGACTGCTGTGAGCCCCACAAGAAATATCGGAACATAGGTCATTAAAGCCATGTTTTTTCCCACAAAAGCAAGAAAAGGAACCCCTGTCAACATAAGAATAAAGCTGAATGCTAATAAAATGTCCCAATTTTCATAGAGTTTCGTATCTGTCGGCAACGGATAGGGGCGCCTAGAGAGCTGTGTGCGTATCGCTAAGCGCGCCGCCAATGCCGCGTTCACCAAACACATCATGATCCAGGTAATGGAGGAAAGGCCGGGAATAAGCGGAATAATCTGCCCACTCAAATGCTTGAAGGCCTCCTCTTCTTTAAAGAAAGAAAACCAAGCATGCAAAAGATCGAGTACATTGATAGACTGAGCTGATAATACGATGAAAATGCCAAGGAAAGTAAGAATTGTTAATCCTGTTACCCAGGACACGACATAACCCGCTGGGTCCCCCTTCTCGATTCGGTATACAATCAGCAAAGCAGGCAACAGGGTCGTCAACAAAAAAACAAGCCCAGATTGAAGACCTGCACCTATTGTGAAAATACCAAGAGCAACTAATACTGCAAGAATGAGTCGGCCAAATCCCCAGCAAAAACCAACAAAGTATAAAGGAAGGGCAGCAAAATAAATGAGCAAAAAAGAAAGGATATTAAAATTTGGCGGAAAAAGAGCGAAGCTTGCACACAAAGCACCCCCGCAAACCGCAAGAAGGCTCGGGTCGAGTCGATTGATGCGATCCATACTCATATAACACTCACTGTAACGTTGTCTTTAACTACTAACCTGAGACCTCAGGCTTCAGTCTACTATAGAGATGTTTCTCAAGTCTTCCCTAAAAATTATGAAAAAACCCCGCTCTTTCAGGAGAGCGGGGTTATCTCTGGTTTTCTATCGATGACAGCTTAGTCTGATACAAATGGCATTAGGGCAAGGAAACGTGCCCGCTTAATGGCAATTGTCAATTCACGTTGTTTTTTCATAGACACAGCACTGATTCGGCTTGGAATAATCTTGCCCCGTTCGGAGACAAAGCGCCCGAGCAATCTGACATCCTTATAGTCAATCGGAATCGCGTGTTCACCAGAAAAAGGGCATGTTTTGCGACGACGAAAGAATTGACGACGAACGGGACCGCCCGCTTCTTCATTATTGGATTCGTAATTCGAGCTCATGCAATTTCTCCTTCATCATTGGTGGGGTCTGCTTGAAAACGTGGACGGGAAGGTCTATCGGTTAAGAGGGGTTCAATGAGAGGTTGATCACCCAATAGGTCATCTTGATCATCATCAAAACCACGATAGCGATCATCAGTATAGGCACGTTGCATTAACTTTGAAGGATTTGGGTCCAACGCTTCAACACGCACCGTTAGGTGCCGCAAAAGATCTTCACTCAATTTCATTTGACGTTCCATTTCCGTAATCCCTTCAGGGGGAGACGAAATATTCATCAAGACGTAGTGACCTTTTTTGTTTTTCTTAATTTTATAAGCTAAGTTGCGTAAACCACAAAATTCGGTTTTACTAACCTCGCCGTTGTGATCTTTAATCACTTGGGTAAAGGTATTTGCCATCGTCTCGACCTGAGCATTTGTCAAATCTTGACGGGCAATAAATACAGTTTCGTAACAGTTCATAATGCCTCCTTACGGTTGATGACCTGAAAATTCAGGTCACAGCCCACATCCTGCGGGCAAGGGGACTCATTAATTTTTGATGAGTTCGCCATCACTATAGGCTGAAGGATTTAAGAAAATCAAGAATTTATTAGGTCTAAGACTTCTTGAGAAGACCTGCTTGCTTTTTCCACATCGTCTCTAGCGCTTCTAAGACCGTCTCTGGTTTGAGATTTTCCATAAAAGTACGGGGTGCATCAAAGGCAAAGTCAGGGATCTTCTTAAGATCGTCAAGGGATTCGGGCGTGCGAATGACCTGATGAATGAGCTTATCTGGAGGACTATAAGGAGCATAAAGGCGATCATCAGAGGGGCCAAACAGCCCAATTGAAGGCGTGCCAACGGCAGCAGCCATATGCATTAAGCCGGAATCATTGCCCAAAAACACCTGACATCGGTTTA
Source organism: Alphaproteobacteria bacterium (assembly GCA_019746225.1). NCBI lineage: Bacteria > Pseudomonadati > Pseudomonadota > Alphaproteobacteria > Alphaproteobacteria bacterium. Next base: position 13,196 of record JAIESE010000066.1, read on the forward strand.
AACAGGCCGCAATTTCAAGCAGTGAGAGGCTTCCAACCAAGTCAATGCGTTTATTTTCGGGGATGGCTTCCAAGACCGGCTGAATCATTGCTCTTTCTTGAGGAGCCCCGAATATGGCTACTTTGGCATCATGATTTATCAAAAAGGTATTCACCAAAGTCGCAAAAGAGGCAGCAGGCCATTGTTTGCCAATCCAATTCGCAGCGGGTGCGAGCCCTAAGACTGGCTGTTTTCCTGGAATCAACGACTCGGCTTTTTGTAAGTGGGAAGTCCCAAGCCATAAATGAGGGGCCGGTGGTGGCGTCACCCCAATGAGCCGGCCCAATTGATTCACACGGTGGTCCATGGCTTTCGTGGATTTCCAGATATACCGCTGGGGGGTATCGAGAAAATAAGAGACAAGAGAGCCCCGAATATCAATGATGATATCCCACCGCTCTTTGCGACACTGCTGCCATAAATCCACCCAATGACGGCTGAATGACCCCTTCTTAATGGGAATCAGGCGGTTTAAATGGGGAACAGCCTCAAATAAGGGCAAGGTAAGAGGGGAAGCTGCAACCGTGACATTAATGCCTGGGTGCTTTTGAGTCATATCATTAAGCAAACCTGTCGACAAAACAGCATCCCCAATCCGGCTGGATGTAATAAATAACAGCTTCAATTAACGCCTCCTTAAGCAAACATTTTGCATAATATAGAAGAGAAAAGTGTAAAAGGGTATAGGAAATGCTCGTGAATTGTCCAATTTGTAACAAATTTTTGAAAGAACGCGGCGATCAAATCGTTGGTGGAGCTTATCATGTCATCTGTTATGAGTGTGGTTCTTTCGATATCGACATCGATCTCTCCGAAATCATGCGCCGCAAATATTTGAGCTTTAATGTCGATTTGGTCGCTGGACGCGAGTCATACGAAGCTAATGTTAAAATATTTCAGGATTATATTCGCTTTCACCGCAACCCTATTCTCACGCAATCTGTCATCAACGACATGGTTTTCTTGAGACGTCCTTAATCTTGAACTCTGAGATTTACCTCATAATTAAAGGGGATAGGGTAGTTCTGAGGCCCATGACCACACCCGGGGAGCTTAAAGACAGGAAATGAGGATTCTTCTGCAAACCGCTTGAGAACATCCCAGACAAGGTTCGTGCCGTTTGGTTCTTCACCTTTTACAAAATCTCCTAATAGAACAGCCTTTACCCCTTTAAAAAACTGAGCTTGGCGAAGATGAGTGAGCATACGATCGATGCGATAGCCACGCTCAGATACATCTTCAAGAAAGAGAATTTTATCAGATAGATCGAGCTGCCAAGGCGTCCCGAGCGAGGTCTGTACCAGAGTGAGATTTCCGCCCACAATTTTCCCGCTAACATTGGTGCGCTCCTTTGCAATTGCATTCAAAGGAATGATGTCAGGCAATATATAAGCCGCAAGGCCTTCTTCAAGAATTCGAAGAGTTCGATCAATAGAGTCAGTATCTACGGTTTTCATAGACAGTTGGGCGCCCGAAGGCCCGTGTACAGAAGGCCAATCCCAAAGTTGATTTAAGAAAATATGGAGGGCAGTTGCGTCACTAAACCCATACATGATTTTCTGCTTTTCCGGTTTTGGTAAATCAAGAAGCATAGGAATAAGGCGCGTTAAACCATACCCGCCTATAAGCATCATCATCTCATCAGCTTGAGAGGTAAGCGCGTCTGTCAAATGCTTGGCACGTGCCGCGTCTGTATTTGCACAAAGAAGATCTTTCCCAAACAAATCAGAAGGAACGGTCACTTTTCTTCCTAAGGATTCATAACATTCTTTGGTTTTTTCGACCGTTTCTTGAGAAATGCGATTTGACGGAGCTATTAAATAAGTGTGCTTCATGAGAAACCTTTCCTGTTAATCAGGCGACAGAACATATCCAATGTGGCGAACAGTTTGTAAATAGCGCGGTTGACGGGGATCGTCCCCAATCTTGCGGCGCAGGCGCGTAATTTGCACATCAATTGTGCGCTCACTGACCCGATGTCCAATGCGCTGCGCAAGATCTTCCCTCGAAAAGGGCTTATGAGGGTTTTGGGCGAGAATTTTCAGCAAAACCAATTCTGTTGAAGACAAGAAGATGACTTCTTCCCCTTTGTTAAGGAGACCTGTTTCTGGGTTAAAAACATAAGCCCCAAGCGTTAATTCGGTTGACACCGCTGCTTTTGAAGGGGTTGAGCGGCGTAGGATTGCCTTGATCCGGGCCAACAATTCCCGCGGCTCAAATGGCTTGGTGAGATAATCATCCGCACCCACATCCAAGCCTTCGATGCGGTCATCCACTTGATCGCGGGCGGTGAGCAACAGAACCGGGACACTCCGACCCCCTTCCCTTTTTTTGCCATTGCTATCTTGGCCAAGACTGCGGGTCAATGACAGACCATCTTCCCCAGGCATCATGATGTCGAGAATCATAAGATCGACAGAATGACTGGCCAAATACGCCCGCGCTTCAGCCGCATTGGCAGCTGAGGAGACCAAAAAATCATTTTCAGTTAAAAATTTGACCAATAGCTCCCGCAATCGTCGATCATCATCAACAACAAGAAGCCGAGACTGGGGGGTAGGATGGGTCATAGTATGCCACCTTAAATATGTATTTCATGGATGTGCAGTTATTGCGACGAATGTTATCACTCTTGGCCCAGGCCCATAGTGCCAAAAAACTCGATAAGCACAGGGAGTATTATTTTCTGCGTATGCTTCAAATACTTCATACCCGACTTCTCGAGATAAAGTCTCGTATTTATGTGTTTTTAAACCCGCGTGTTTTGGATTTACTTGAAGAAACCCAAGTGCCTTTCGAACCGCCTTTAGACGTTTTTGCAAATGTTTATTTTCCTCTAGCTTTCTAAGATCTTCCTTTGCTCTATCTGTTATTAGGAGTGTAAACATTTATCAAAAACCTAGTCTTCATCGATATACTGTGAAAAGTCTCCCGCATCATGCACCTTCCCGTTCTCCGATTGTTTTAATCCTTCCCGAACGCTGCGTAATGCTTCTTTATTATGGAAAAGCCACACTTCTTGCAAAGGAACTTCTGCGTAAGGCTCGAGAATAATCCTTCCTGATACCTTATCATATGTTAAATGGTAGCTACTAATCCCTTCCGCCAAAGATCCTAGGCATATTCGCCCCTTAGCATCCGGCTTTAGTGTTTGGGTGGACCTCATGGTATGTCTCCTATATCTATAAATTAAGTGTGTTTACACAAAATTAGTGCTCTTACAACCTATAATATAGTATGTGTGGGATTAATGTCAAGTGGGATGAGTGTTATTTCCCACTTTGGCTGAACTGGTAAAAAAATTAATATTTTGGTTTGATCAGATAAGTTATGCTAAGCAAGAACAAGGTGTACGGAAATTAATAATGGATGGAATACCATGACCAAATATGATGTTGTTGTAATTGGAGGCGGCCCAGGGGGATATGTAGCAGCTATTCGCGCAAGCCAGCTCGGGCTCTCCACAGCATTGGTTGAGAAGGAAAACCTCGGTGGCGTTTGTTTGAATTGGGGGTGTATCCCAACAAAAGCACTCCTTAGAACCGCAGAAATCAAGACTTTGATTGCCCACGCGGCTGACTATGGCTTAACCGTTGGTCCCGTGACTGTTGACCTGAAAGCCGTTGTAGATCGGTCTCGCAAGATTTCCGCCCAACTCGTCGGGGGCATTAAGCATCTTTTGAAGAAAAATAAGGTCACGGTCTTTGAAGGAACGGCCCGTTTGAAGGGTGCTGGAGCGATTTCTATTGAGTCCAGTGCTGGAAACCAAGCAATTACATCGCCAAATATTATCCTCGCAACGGGTGCAACGGCGCGTTCCTTGCCCGGCATAGAGCCAGATGGCAAGTTGATTTGGACAGCGCGTAACGCTATGACGCCAGAAGCTTTGCCCAAATCCTTGCTGATCATTGGATCTGGTGCCATCGGCATTGAGTTTGCCAGCTTTTATCGCACGCTTGGATCTGAGGTTACGGTGGTTGAACTGCAAAATCGAATCTTACCTCAAGAAGATGAAGAGATCTCAGCTGTTGCCCAGAAAGCCTTTGAAAAACAGGGCATTAAATTCCTCCTTGGCACCTCTGCGGAAAAGCTCACCAAGGGTAAAGACTCCGTGAAAGTCACCCTTCAAGGCAAGGAAGAAACTTTTGAGCGCGTTATTCTTGCAGTCGGCATTGTTGGCAATACGGCTGACCTTGGTCTCGAGAAAACGAAAGTCAAGATTGATCGAGGACAGATTACGGTGAACGAGTGGTCCCAAACGGATGAGCCTGGAGTTTATGCCATCGGCGACGTGACTGGCCCACCTTGGCTTGCCCATAAGGCCAGCCACGAAGGTATTATTTGCGTTGAAAAGATCGCAGGCGTCCCTGGCATTCACCCCCTAAATGTGCGTAACATTCCTGGCTGTACCTACAGCCTTCCCCAAATCGCGAGCATCGGGTTGACTGAAGCGCAAGCCAAGGCGGCGGGACATGACCTGAAGGTGGGACGCTTCCCTTTTAAAGCGAATGGGAAGGCAATGGCATTGGGAGATACGGAAGGTCTCGTCAAAACCATCTTTGATGCCAAAACAGGTGCTCTTTTAGGGGCACACATGATTGGGGCTGAGGTGACAGAATTGATCCAAGGATTTGGCATTGCCAAGACGTTGGAAACAACGGAAGCGGAGTTGATGCACACTATCTTCCCTCACCCGACCTTATCTGAGATGATGCATGAGTCCGTGCTAGATGCCTATGGGCGTGTAATCCATTTTTAGGAGAGTTTGTTGACCACAACCAGCATACAACGCAAACCAGCCTGGATTCGGGTGAAAGCTCCTGTATCGCGAGAATATCAGGAAACCGCCACCCTCATGCGCACCCACAAGCTCAACACGGTGTGCGAGGAAGCGGCATGTCCGAATATTGGCGAATGCTGGGCAAAGAAACACGCAACCATTATGATTTTGGGGGATGTATGCACCCGGGCTTGCACGTTTTGTAATATTAAGACCGGCCGACCGGATCTCCTCGACCCCCACGAACCAGAACGGGTCGGCGAGGCGGTTGGAAAGATGGGACTCACCCATATCGTCATTACCTCTGTAGATCGTGATGATTTGGATGATGGGGGTGCCACCCATTTTGCCCAAACCATTCAAGCCATCCGAGCAACCGCTCCCAACACAACCATTGAGATTCTCACCCCGGATTTCTTGCGAAAAGAAGGGGCGATTGAAATCGTCGTGGCCGCCAAGCCCGATGTGTACAATCACAATCTCGAGACCGTGCCACGTCTCTATTCTGAGGTCCGCCCCGGTGCCCGGTATTTTCACTCGTTGCGCTTGCTCGATCAAGTGAAGAAAATTGACCCAACCATGTTCACAAAATCAGGAATTATGGTGGGATTGGGGGAGACAAAAACCGAAGTCTATCAAGTCATGGATGATTTACGCGCCGCCAACGTTGATTTCATTACGATTGGACAATATTTACAACCCACCCCAAAGCACCATCCGCTTATTGATTTTATTACGCCGGACGAATTTGCTGAGTATGCCTCCATGGCCCGTGGTAAAGGCTTTTTGATGGTCGCCGCCTCCCCCCTCACACGCTCGTCTTATCATGCGGGCGATGATTTTGAAAAATTAAAAGACGCACGGCTCAAAGCACATGCCGCGACACGCTGAACGCCGCACCCTGCCCTACTCCTTAGAAACCATGTACGCCATCGTGGCCGATGTGAAACGGTACCCGGAATTTCTCCCCTGGGTGTTGGAAGCGGATATTATTAAAGTAACAGAGCGTGGATTTTTGGCGGACTTGACAGTGGGATATAAACTTTTTCAAGACACCTATCGCTCAGAAGTAATCCTGACACCAGGGGAACGCATTGAAATTTCTTACATTAAAGGCCCTTTCAAGCACCTTCAAAACTATTGGAATTTTACGCCGGTTTCATCAAATAGTGTTGATGTCGATTTTTTCATCGATTTTGAATTTCAATCATCCTTGTTTCAAGGCATGATTCAATCCGTATTTACGGATGCCGTCCAGAAAATGATCACAGCCTTTGAGGAACGAGCGAAGGTGTTGAGTTCATAACATCACCCTCAAGTTCATTCAATTTCACCACGTTCCCACAAGATACGAACAAGAAAATTGGGGACATTCCAAAAATTCATTCTACCATGGCGATCCATAAATTCTTTGATTTTGTCTTCTTTCCAACCAGATAAATAACAAACAAGCAAGGCATCCAAGACACGATCTTTGCGATCCCCTTGGTATTCTCCTCTTTGATTATGAGCAGCTTCGTACTTCACTTGGTGTGTTGCACCATTTGGGAAACTCAACGTGATTGACTTCATGTTATGACCGAGATTTTCACTTCTTGCTGTTGGATAAAACCTTAAAACTGCATTAATTTCTTCTTCAACGACAGCAGCGTCAAGAACTTTTTGACGACTCAAATTCATGATTTTTTCTAAAGCTTCCAACCGTTGGACATCCCTCTTAGTCTGTTCTGGCTCTTCTTCCTCATCGTCAGCTTCATGTATAAGTGGATGAGAGACTCCCCCATCCGCGGGTCTCGTCTTTACTTTTGTTTTAGATTTGGGTTTCTGTTCACCTTGCGCTGAATTTTGACTTCGATTCTGAGGTTGGCCTGACTGAACTGGTTGAGCAACCGGTTCACAGGGTGTTGAAGTCTTTGGGGCTTGCCCCCTTTTAGCTTTAGGTCTTGCAACCCCTCCAGATTTCTTTTGAATTTCTTTAATTTCTGCTCTTAAAGATTGGCTGAAATATCCAACCGTATTCCGGACCGTTTGGATAATACCTAATGTCGCCTCAAAATCTCCATGCATTTGTAAAAACCGATACCTTGCCCAGCTCCAAGAAGTCGCCCCGGCACCTCCATATATTTGTATAGCCAGACGTTTATTCTTATACCAAGAAGCAATTAAGTCAGGCCTATCTCTAAAACCATCTATTTTCATCACTTTGTCGAATGCGTTAGAAAGTGAGTTAATATAAGAGCCATTTTTGTGTTTGGTTGCAAAGTACGCACCCAGCAATACCTGGCTCAATCCATTTGCAAATCTCGCAATAGGTCGATCATTGCGCGTACGACCCGTATTTTTGGTATAGAGAATTTCATTGACGTTGTAAGCTGTTCCGGCAGTAATAATGCCGATCATTAGAGGATATCCAACTTCGGTCAGCACAAATCCTTGAACGGTTCTTTCGCCGGCTACAAGAAGGTAAAGCATATAGACATTTACAGATAAATTCACGACTCGACCAATCTGACTAACAACGCGACGCGCTTGACCAACCTGTTCATGTAGTTTTTGCTTTTTATTTGGAATGGGCTTTCTGCTTTGAGTTTTTTCATAAAAATATTCAAGAATGTTTTGACCCAATCGAACACCACCATCACAGAGCAGTCCAGTACTGAAAGCTGTCGCAATATTTTCCAAATCGCCTGTTAGAACTGAAGAAGCAACATAAAACACAGCACTTCCCGCAAGTTCTTTTAAAGGAAAACTCCAGTTTCGAGTGTCAGTTCTCGCGTAAGTGTCTTCTCGGCGCTCTAATTTTTCTGCAGACAGAGTTGGATTTAAAAAACCAAAAGTAATAACTAAAAACAAAGCAATGAGTTTCTTCATTTATTATCTTCTTTATATTCATATTTTAAGTATGTGGAAGGATAATATTATATATAACATCTCTTTTGTCAACTCAATTAATGAAGGGAAATCTGATTCAAACGTCAATTTATGGACCTCATTGATTCCCCTGGAATGCGTATTCTTCTTGAACCCGTTTCGCCGATCTGGTATTGAAATGAGGAAGCTCATAAATGACAAAGATGCGGTCGTGGCGGAATTGGTAGACGCGCAGCCTTGAGGTGGCTGTGGTGGAAACATCGTGGAAGTTCGAGTCTTCTCGACCGCACCATTTCTCATTATGATCAAATTTGTAGTATGGATATTTTGTCGAACCTTAAAATCAACACCTTTTTCGAAAGTGGTCCCGGAATTTGACTCAAGAGCAAAAACCCATAAAGCCGGATATTTACAAGGACTCCCTTGACTATCACCGATATCCTACCCCTGGTAAACTCTCCATACATCCCACAAAACCGTTAGCGGATCAACGGGATTTGGCACTTGCTTATTCCCCGGGTGTTGCGGCTGCGAGTCGGGCAATTGCGGAAGATCCAGCTGAAGCAGCGACGCTGACTTCCCGCAGCAATCTCATTGCCGTGATCTCCAATGGCACAGCCGTTCTTGGCCTCGGGAACATTGGACCTTTGGCTGCGAAGCCTGTCATGGAAGGAAAAGCGGTTCTGTTTAAGAAGTTTGCGGGCATTGATGTGTTTGACCTTGAAATTAATGAGAACGATCCGGACAAGTTAGTGGACATGATCGCCGCGTTAGAGCCCACATTTGGGGGGATCAACCTGGAAGATATCAAAGCCCCTGAATGCTTTTATATTGAGAAAAAACTCCACGAACGGATGAAAATTCCCGTCTTTCATGATGATCAACATGGCACCGCCATTATTGTGGCTGCAGCAATTCTGAATGGCTTGAAGCTCGTCAATAAAAACATCTCCGCAGTGCGACTGGTGACGTCTGGTGCTGGGGCAGCTGCAATTGCGTGTTTAGATCTGCTGGTTGCCTTAGGTTTAGCACCAAAGAATGTGATCTTATGCGATCGCGAAGGGGCGATTCATAAAGACCGCAAAGATGATATGGATGAGAGCAAGCGTCGCTATGCGGCGGATACCCCCCACCGGACATTGGCGCAATGCCTGAAGGATGCGGATATATTCTTGGGCTTATCCGCTGGCAATGTGGTGAGTGGTGATATGATTAAGCCCATGGCGCCAAATCCTTTGATTTTGGCATTGGCAAATCCAGATCCTGAGATCTTACCCGAAATTGTTCATGAAGTCCGCCCCGACGCCATTATGGCCACGGGACGCACCGACTACCCAAACCAGGTCAATAACGTCTTGTGTTTCCCTTTCATCTTCCGAGGCGCACTCGATGTTGGGGCGACCACCATCAATCAAGAAATGAAGATTGCGTGTGTTAAAGCCATTGCCAACCTTGCCCATGCGGAAGGGTCTGATGTGGCAACGAGTGCTTATGGGGGAGAAATTCAAAACTTTGGCCCCACTTATATTATTCCCAAACCTTTTGATCCACGACTCATCATGGAGATTGCGCCGGTGGTGGCCAAGGCCGCCATGGACACGGGCGTGGCGACACGGCCCCTGGCTGATCTTGAGGCCTATCGTCAGAAAATGAGTGAGTATGTGTACCGCTCTGCCATGGTTATGAAACCCATCTTCCAAAAAGCCAAAGCCAACCCGAAGCGCGTCGCCTTTGTGGAAGGGGAAGATATGCGTGTCCTTCGTGCGGTTCAGATTCTGGTGGATGAAGGCATTGCTAAGCCGATTCTGATCGGTCGACCCGCGGTGATTGAAAAACGCCTCAAGCGATTAAGTTTGCGCGTGAAAGAAGGCGAAGATTTTGAGATCATCGATCCAAACAAAGATAACCGTTACAGCAGTTATTGGCATGCCTATCATGAACTCATGGAGCGCAAAGGCATTTCTCCGGATGTTGCGCGTATTTTAACGCGAACCAGTCCAACGATTATCGGTGCGTTGACCGTCCACCTTGGCGATGCTGATACGATGCTGTGTGGGGCAATCGGCCGGTACCATATCCATCTCGGCCACATCCGCCAAATGTTTGATTCTAATCTAGAGAGCGACAAAGTCTTTGCGGCCTTAGGGGTTTTGATCCGGGAAGACGGAGTGTTGTTTATTTGTGATCCTTATGTCAATCCAAACCCAACCCTCGAGCAGATCTGCCAAATGACCTTGATGGCGGCAGACCAGGTCCGCTGCTTTGGCATTAAGCCGAAAGTCGCCCTTCTCTCCCATTCCAGTTTTGGGGCCGGCACAACAGAAGCCGCCGTTAAAATGCGCTTGGCTACCGCGTGGCTTCAAAAAAATGCCCCCGATCTTGAGGTTGAAGGAGAAATGCATGCGGATGCGGCTCTCTCGAGCCCCATTCGTCAAAACATCTTTCCAAACTCCAAGCTGTTAGGTGAAGCCAACCTCTTGATTATGCCGTGCATTGATTCGGCTAATATTGCCTTTAACATGGCAAAATCCCTTTGGAATGCGCTGACCGTCGGGCCCATTCTCATGGGCTGCCCAAAGCCGGTTCACATCATGACGCCTTCCGTCACCCCACGGGGTATCGTCAATATGGCTGCCTTGGCCGTGGTGGATGCGGAATCCAAGCGAGGGTAGGAGGCGTAGCACTTCTACCCCTCTTTTACGAATAAATGATAGCTTTATTTACTTTACAGGGGGACTCCATTTATCAACCCTTTATTACGACCCTGCCCTGAATGAAAACTTTAATATGGTATTTTTTAGCTGTAGTATTCCTGACTCTAAAGAAAAGAAACAGCATCTCAAGTCATTAATATGATAGGGGAGCCTGAGGTTTCAAAAATTCATCAGACAAGAGAAAAATTCTTGGAAGAAACGGATCACTCTTATTCTATGCCGATTATGCTCAATCAGGAAAATTCATTTACGGCAAGGCTATTTATGGAACATGGTCAAGTTATAGGAATTAACGCTCAAGAGGTTAGACCAGAAGCGGATAAGACCGAGACAGAAACAGAGACTGAGGCTAAAGATAAAGAGAATGATGGCATATAAAGATTGACGCTTGAGAAGGATTTCAGGTATATACTAGTCAAACGATATATTATTTTAGAGAAAAAGGTGAATTATGGCCAATCATACATCCTCAAAGAAAGCAATTCGACAGATTGCAACACGTACGGAACAAAATCGGACACGCGTCAGCCGCGTTAGGACTTTTGTTAAAAAAGTAGAGTCCCTTCTTGAAGAAGGCAACAAAAAGGAAATCGTCGGCGCGATGCGCGAAGCTGAATCAGAAATCATGCGCGGTGTCACCAAGGGCACAATGCATAAGAATACAGCGGCTCGCAAAGTTTCTCGCCTGACAAAACGAGTGAAAGCCTTAACGGCCTAAAGCCCTTAAGAGATTATGTCGACTCCCTCAGCCCATCATTCTACAGACGTCGTCATTATTGGCGCTGGCCCGACCGGTTTGTTTGCCGTGTTTGAGTGTGGCATGCTGAAGTTGATTTGCCATGTCATTGATGCGCTGGATATGATTGGCGGTCAATGTGCAGCCCTTTACCCCGAAAAGCCTATTTACGACATTCCCGCTCACCCACAAATCACCGGTGAAGAACTGATCGATAATTTGCGCCAGCAAATTGAGCCGTTCAACCCGACCTATCACCTCGGCCAACAAGTCACAAACATCACTCCGGATGACGATGCCGGCAAAAGCTGGATTATTGAAACGTCTAAGGGCACCCGAATTCGCACGCGCACCATCATTATTGCCGCCGGCGTTGGCGCCTTTGGCCCGAATCGCCCGCCGTTGCCAGGTATTGAAGCCTTTGAAGGAACGAGCGTTCATTATTATGTGGGCTCCCGCGAATCTTATCGCGATAAAAATATTGTTATTGCCGGTGGCGGAGATTCTGCGGTTGATTGGGCCATTTCGTTAAGTGAAGTGGCGTCCCGCGTTTCTGTTGTGCATCGCCGTCCCAAATTCCGGGCAGCGCCTGAGAGTGAAGCCCGTCTCAAAGCCCTTGCGGATGCGGGTGTTATTGATATGGTTATTCCTTATCAACTCCATGGTTTAAGAGGAGAAAATGGACAGCTTTCAAAAGTGATCGTGCAATCTCTCGAAGGCGACACCAAAGAGCTCAACGCTGACGTACTGCTTCCCTTTTTTGGTTTGTCCATGAACTTAGGGCCTATTGCCGAATGGGGCCTTAACCTTGATAATCATCATATCACCATTGATCCCGCAACGGGCGCAACCAACCGCCCTGGCATCTATGCCATCGGCGACATTGCAACCTATCCTCATAAATTGAAGCTGATTTTGAATGGCTTTGCAGAAGGCGCTCAAAGTGCCCATGCGATTCGCCGATTCCTCTATCCCGAAGAAGTCTTACACTTCGAATATTCCACCACAAAAGGCCTGCCTATGGCAGCAAAAGAGGCTGCGACAGCGGCGTAAAGGGGTATGAACCTTGGCTTTGCGGTCATTTCCTTATGAATTCACATCCCTTTCATCCCCACCCTCCACTAAGGGTACCGTGCAGGTAATAGTCGTCCCAACCCCTTGGGTGGAGTCAATGTTAATGTCACCTCCATGGAGCTCAATGAGGCTCTTCACAAGGGAAAGCCCAAGTCCAGCGCCGATGTTTTTTGACTTCGGATAGTTGGGGCCTCTCTCAAAAAGTTTAAAGATGCGGGCGCGATCTTCATCGCTGATGCCAACGCCGGTGTCATGAACGGACAAGCAAAGCTCTTTGCCTCCATTGAGATCTCCCTGATCTTTTGTGAAAGCTTTGAGTTCAATACGACCACCAGAAGGCGTATATTTAATGGCGTTACTTAAAAGATTGAAGACCGCTTGTTTCAAGCGACGTTCATCTCCCACGAAAGTTTGAATCTCCGACTCATTTTTGTGAGAAATCTCCAGCCCCTGATCATGGGAGCGGTTATACACCAATCCCACAACACTGGACAAAAATGTGTCGAGATTCACCGGCTGTTGGGTCAGCGTCATTTGCCCTGCCTCAATGCTGGCCAAATCCAAGATGTCATTGATGAGCGCCAACAACCGCTGCGCTGAATCCACAATCCCGCGACAATAATCGAGCTGTCGCTCGTTCAAATTTCCAAAGTACTGGTTGATGAGAATCTCAGAAAATCCAATGACCGTATTCAAGGGCGCCCGAAGTTCATAAGACACATGGGATAAGAAGTCTGACTTAATCCGATCCGCTTGCTCCAGTGCTTGGTTGCGCTCTTGCAAGGCTTGCTCAAAACGCCAACGATCAGAAACATCAATGAAACTGAGCAGATGCGAACCATCCGGCAACGGAACATAGGCATACTGGATCATCGTTTTATCTGCCCGACTGAAACGACCCGTTTTAGGTACCCGATGGTTGATAATGGTTAAGAGGCGCGTCTGAAACTCATGCCATTCTTCCTCTTTGGAAAAGGAGGGGCGAATGAGAGCCAATATCTCGGTGGCATGACGGCCCGCAGTGATATCTTGAGCATTCACCTGCCAGATACGGGCAGCCGCTGGATTGCTGAGACGCAAGCGACTGTCGCTGCCCAACACAACAATCCCTTCATACAAGTGATCCAGTGTTTCTTTTTGAACCGCAATCAGCGTGTTGTATCGACGCTCCAAGGCTAACTTATCGGTCACATCGTCATACATATATAGGAGTCCCCCCAAAGGATGTGGAGCAATGAGGAGGCGCAATATCTGATCATCCGGTTGGTGAATCAGTTCTTGGATGGGCTGCAACAACGTTTTAAACAGCTGCAATCGCCCGCGCTTGAAAGCCTGGAAATCTGGATATTCAGGCAATTTACGCCGCTCTCGCATGTCTTGTAAGACATCTGCAAAGGTCGGTTTCGTGTGAAGCCAGGCCTCTTCATAACCGAACAATTTTGTATAGGCATTGTTAAAGAATTCGAGGCGCGTATCGGCCCCAAATACAGCAATCGGGGTTGAGAGTTGATGAAGGACTTCTTGGTGTGCTTGAATGTGTTTGGCAAGATCTGCCGCCATTTCCTCCCCATCCGTCAGATCCAGCGCATAGCCAACGGTGGCGCCTTCCTCATGGGCAACTTCCGTCATTTCAATGAGACGACGGAAACCATCGATGACAATATGTCCTCGCTGACTACTGCTCTGACCTGTGTTTCGAACCTTAAGGGCAAGATGATGAGGGCTGGTGCTGCGCGATTTTTCAATCAATTCCTTATGATCTTTGGCAACTTGCGCTGGTTCACTCTCTACGGCTCCCGCATAAGCTTTATTGCAAAAGATAACTTGGTTCTCAGCATTGCGGTACCACAAGGCCACCGGAACAACGTCGATCATCGCTTGCAGCATTTCGTGTTCGGCCCTTAAAGATTTGACTTCATCATTTAACCTTTGTGTTTCAAATGCCCGATCCGTAATGTCAATCACGGACAAAACAATCAGCTTTTGATCCTTTTGTAGGATTCGGATGCCTTCTACTTGCACAAGGGTTTTCTGGTCAAGAAGGGTCAACTTTTCTGTAAAGTTCTCCCCCTTTTCAAGAACTGTGTGAAGAGCTTGGTCAAGAATAAAAGCTGAGTGGTAATCAAACTGATTAGTGACATCCACAACTTCGATGGGATGTTCAAGATTAAGTCCCAACAACCCTGCAAAAGACTTCGAACAATGGACACGAGACTCTGATTCCCGCCACCAACAGCGGGCTTCTGGAATCCCTTCCAAAATTTTCCCCAAATCATCTCGCTCTTGGGAAATAAGCAGGTGCTGATCATATAAACGACGCATGTAGGTCATCACTGGCAAACCAATGATGCCAAGAATGCCCAAGATGAGCCCAAGCAACTCAAACCAATTTAAGAGAGGGGAAGTTGTTACAAGCCAATTAATCACGAGTGAGACCGCCCTTTGGTTATAAGACCCTGCTTGTTAAAATTTTAGCAGGTATTTTGTAAGTTCGGAAAGGTAAAAGGGAGGGAGGGATGAGGACAGATATACTATCCAAAGAAAACTCATCTCAGTGTGTTTATAAAACACAACTAATTAAGTCGTCATTGCAAGCGTTACAAGGCAATCGAGGGGCAAAGGACAACCTATATCATGCATTCTCAAGAGCTCATAGTGAATCTATATCACTCTTGTTGCCCATGGATTGCTTCTCCCCTCGACCCTAAAGGGTTGCATGGGGGTTTGCAGTGACGATCAAGGGATTTTTCGTGAATAAGGTCATCTAGACTCACCCTATTTAAAGCGTCTTCCCCATAACAATTGCCACATCACTCATGCGATTAGCAAACCCCCACTCGTTGTCATACCAAGACAGTATTCGGCAGAATTTGTCGCCAATGACTTGAGTTTGTCCAACATCAAAAATAGAACTTGCGGGATGATGGTTAAAATCGACAGATACAAGAGGCTCTGAGTTTACATCCAGAACGCCTTTGAGTCTGCCATTTGCAGCTTCGGTCATAAGTAAGTTAATTTCATCAGTGGTAGTCGAGCGTTTCGCCGTAAAAGTAAAATCGATGAGGGAGACATTGGGCGACGGCACTCGAATGGCACATCCATCTAGTTTTCCTTGAAGATCTGGCAACACTAACCCTAAGGCTTTGGCAGCCCCTGTTGAGGTCGGTATCATGGACATGGCAGCTGCGCGAGCCCGATGAAGATCTTTGTGAAGAGTGTCCACCAATCGTTGATCCCCTGTATAGGAATGAATCGTCGTCATATAACCAACATCAATCCCAATCCCTTGATGGAGAACATCCGCCACCGGCGCCAGGCAGTTTGTGGTGCACGAGCCATTTGAAACAACCAAGTGCTCGGCCATAATATTGGCATGGTTTACCCCGTAAACAACCGTTATATCAGCCCCTACTGCGGGTGCTGAAATCAATACGCGCTTAGCCCCCGCCGTCAGATGCTTTGCGGCTGCACTTCTTTCTGTAAAGAAACCTGAACATTCCATGACGATATCAACCCCGAGAGACGCCCACGGTAACTTTTCTGGGTTAGGCTCCGCAAACACATTTATGGGGCCAGAGCCGACATCCAAAGAATCAGCGGACGTTGTCACGGTTCCTGGAAAACGACCATGAACGGAATCATATTTCAGCATGTGGGCATTATCATGAATGGAACCCAAATCATTGATGGCTACCACATGAATGTCTTTGCGACCACTTTCGACAAGCGCCCGCAAAACCATCCGCCCAATACGTCCAAACCCATTTATTGCAACTTTAATGGCCATCTTATTTCCTCTTTTTTTTTCGCTGATACCCACCTCTTTGATGAGGATTATACGCTGGTCACCAATTTACGCAATACCCCATCCAACAATAACATAAAAGAGGTTTGTAAAATATTCACATACATATTACTCTTAATCATTGGCTGAATTGTAAATGCTCTTAAGTTGAGGTTTTATCTATGATATCTGTAGAAAATATACTCGAAAACTCTCAAGTGTACATTAAAAAAGTTCAAGAAGTATTGCCGAGAGCCCTACTTGAATTGGATCGTTTTCTTAGACCCACAATATTGTTTGCAAAGAAAACTTATGTTTTTATGACTGTAATCGTCTCAAAAATCTTCGATCTTTCGTCACTGACTTTGGGCAAAACATCTGAATTCACAATGAAGGTAATTGAGCAAGCTTGTGATATATACCAATTTGTCCACCGTAAAATACATGTATGGAAAATTATGTCCGTACGTCACCAATGGTACTCTAATAAGAAAGGGGAACTTTATAATCCAAAACTGAAAGCAACCATTTCACCTATCTGGGAATGCACCTGGAATCTTACCCGTTCCAACGAACATTTTGATGGGTTAGAATCCAAAGAGCGTGCTCAAGACATTGCCTTTAAAAAATGGATGAAAAGCCGTCTCTTGAGAAGGCGATTGGAAGAAAATAATCTTGCCAAAAAGATTCCCATAACGTTAACTCAAAAAATCGTTGCCAATCAGAAACTCCTGCCCAATAAAATACAACTCCGCAATGCTACCCTCGACGATACCCAAGAGATTTTAAATTTGATGGAACAAATGGGTTCCCTCACAAACGACCCCCGCTTCGTTGTTCGAATCCAAACTTATGTGGATAAACCAAACCACCACATTTTAGTAGCCACAAAAGGTAAATCAGTGGTTGGATTCATCGCGTTTGTCATTTATGACCTGTTTTTATCAGAAGGAAAGAGATGTCGAATAGAAGGAATGATTGTTGATGCAAAACAGCATGATTTGAGCGTGAAGAGAAAATTAATGCAGGCAGCCGAACAGTTTGCTCGTGAAAATAATGGAAAGGTCATCGACATGATCGATGGTACCTGTCGAAAAAGAGACGGTAGTCACGATTTTTATAAATTCTTGGGCTATAACAATGAAGGCTCTATGTCAAAAATCTATCTGAGAAAAGAATTATAAGCTCTGTCTCAAACCTTGGTCATTACCAAAATAAAGTGGGGATAAACCAACTTGCGAATCAAAACAACTTCTTCAATTTGAAAGCCCATATCTTGACACCAAGAACGACACTGGGCCATTGACTGTTCATGGGGATATTGACGATTCAACAGCAAGTCATGGAGCTTATTGAAAACGACAAGGGGACTCGAAGCATCAATGTCTTTTAGAACAAATCGCGCCCCTTTGCGCATTTTGGTATATATCTTCTTTAAAAACTCGGCTTGATTGTCTGGGGGAATATGATGCAAAACATCATTCAAATAAATGATATCGTATTGATCCCAGCCACCCAAGGTCAACGGATCTCCATTAAAATGACTAATTTTAACGTCCTTAATTTTCTTCTTCGCCAATACAATTTTTGCCTTCTTAACAACATCCAGGGAAATCTCAAACCCTTTCAAGATTTTTCCTGTGCCAGAGAGTTCAACCAGAAATATTCCAAGACCACATCCAATGTCCAAAACACAAGGATAAGGAGCAGCAAGCTGAATCAATGCCTCTTGCGGCATGATCCAATGACGAAATTTAACCTTCACGCGGTCCAAAAAACTCAACATATTTTAAGACACCCCCATCTCTTTAGCACGAAACCGCTGTATTTGACTAAGGCCCAGAACCAAAGCTATCGTCATATACGGGTTGAGATAACGAAGATCTGGCCAACAGAAGAAGTGAACTGAAATGCCCCCAAAGGTTGCGAGTGCAATCACTCGAACCACAGATGAATGTCCTTTAACGCTTAAGTAAAGACATCCCAACCAAGCGATTCCATAATGAATAGTCCCTTGAAAATGTTCCGAGAAGCGTGCCGATTCTTGAAAGGACTCGTTCAACCCGAAAAGATAGCTTATCGCTTGATAGTATAAAATTGGAGAAAGAGGTAAATTTTCTGGGATTTGGGATGCCTTTGAAAGCAGGAGAAACTCTCCTCCCAAAATATTATGGATGGGGATCAAAAGTATAGGGCTCAAACCAAACAACATCATAAATCGAGACATCCAAGGCATAGGGGAAAATGTCGTTGTAAAAAGATGGAGGGCTGCAAGAATCCCAACGAAGATAGCCAGATTTGGTCGTATTGACATGCTGATTGTCAGAAGGAAAAAGGCAACGAACCCCCACCCTACATTTTGAATACGTTTTATTAACAGTGTGAGAGAAATAAAGAGTAAAGCGTAAGCGACCCCCTCTCCATAGAGATCTAGCATAGAGTTGACGTACAACTTAAGACTCAGTCCTATCCAGTTAAACAAGGAGACAAAAGTCAAAAGGGTTAAGGTAACTGCGACAATGCGCTTTAAAAATAAAGAAAAGAATCTATAGAAAATAAGGGGCACAAAAGTAAGCAGGCAAAATTGGAAGATGTAGGCATCTCCAAAAAGAAGCATTTCGCTAAAACGCACATAGCGCATACCCGGCATAAAATAAAACACGCGTTCTGGAGAGAAGAGCGCTGCCCCCCACTCCCCGACCGCCCATTTTTCCAACATCTGATAAGGAAATCCATCATGAATGATGCCATCCATTCCACCTCGCGCAAGGATCCCCCATCGAAACATCTTGGCATGACTAAGCCATAACGAAAGGCCAGATAGAAATAACAGGGCTGATTGTATACGAAACTCTAGAGTCGGACGGATTGTGAACAGCCCAAAAAAGAGGAACCCAAGACCAAACACGAAACTCGCATATCGAGCGATATCATAAAATTTATAGACAGTCGATTTTTCAAGTCCAATTTTTAGATTATGGAGGCCACCTTCATCCCATTGCCCCCCGAATCCATAAAGAATGGCTCCTGTATGAATGTCCTGAAGGGATAGAATCATCTTTTGTGCACCCTCAGGAGGCTTTATGGTACCTTGTCGCTTGGAGGGAAAATCAAGCGTAAAGAATCCTTCAACATTCAAGGTCATCCCCACCATTTGGGGCGTAATCTCATAAGTGACGACAAACGGCAAAGCCTTTCGCACATAGGGACTTACGAGCGAAAAGAAATTATATTCAGGCCGATTGATCCATCCACTGCGCAAGGACAAAATACCTTCATCAATATCAATGGTTTTCACTAACCGCTTATCTTTAAAGCCTTGCCCATAACCATCTGCTGTCTGAGAAAATGGAAGTTTTGAGGGAGCTTTCAAAAATTCCCCCGGTGATATCAGATGTTGCTTCTCATCCATTAAGAAACGCGACTGTTCAGGAATCGCAAGCTGAGGCATGAAGTGCCCAAGCCCAAGTAACATAAGCCCGAAGATTGCTAAAATCGGTTTTGCCCGATCCCGCATAATACCGAACAAAAGCAGATAAGCCACAAGGACACAAAAAATATAATCAATGAGGCCTTCGAAGGGGCGCCCATGCGCCAAATAGATGACAAGAAGAAGCAGAATTTTGACGAGAACTTGTTGATTTACCAACCCCATCAAGCGATGCCTTTCGCCAGAACCCCAAATAGGATGACCAAGCCCCCTATGATATAGGAAACAGGATCTCGCAAAGCAAATATGACGGGATCTTGATTCATGTTCCCGCGTGTTGCAATCAACCATAGACGCAGCTTCCAAAACAAGAGGACATAAGCCACGCCCCATAAAAAGTCTGGATGGTGATACAGGGCGGCCACTTTATTAGAATTGATGTAGAGAATAAGAACCAAAATGGATAAAAGCCCGGAACTGATCCCAGCAATTTTGAGCAAAGAATCGTCCTCAATTTGATACCCGCGTCGAGTCATGAGCGGCTGTTCTTTGCGCAACGTTTTCTCAATTTCTGCCGTACGCTTCATAAAAGCAAGGCTCAGGAAAAAGAACACACAAAAAGCCAGTAGCCAAGACGAGGAGTCTATGGCGTTAATGACTTGTCCATAAAGCACCCGAATAGCATAGAGCGTACTTAAGCAAAAAACATCCCACACTGGCTGGGATTTTAGAGAAAAAGAATAGAGGAAAGTAAGGGCAATATACCCTCCAAGAACCCAAAGGCCTGCGGGGAGCCAAAGGAGCGAGAACAAAAATGTTGCCCCCAAAAGGATCAAGCTTAACCAAATACCCTCATCAATTGTAAGATCCCCTTTAGCAAAAGGGCGGTTCTTTTTTTCGGGGTGGTGGCGGTCATCCTCCACATCGACCATATCATTGATTAAGTAAATTGCAGATGCCGCCAGGGAGAAACAAATGAACCCTAAAACCCCCGTCAGAAGGGTGGCCCAAGTCAAATGATGACTCGTGAGAAG